>CAZUTM010000108.1:0-15488 GCA_964623665.1 uncultured archaeon | reverse complement strand
TCGATGATATACTCCGAAGGATGCTAAAAATAATGTTTTTAACTGGTGTTTTCGACAAAAATCTGCCTAAAGGTTCGGTGAATACCAAGGAACACCAAGAAATCGCCCGAAAGATTGCAGAAGAAGGTATTACGCTTCTAAAAAATGAACATAATATCCTTCCGTTGAATAAAGAGAAAATAAAAACGATTGCAGTGCTCGGATACAACGCGGATAAAAAATTCGGCAAGATCCTCTATGGTGGAAGTTCGGCCGTACTGCCACCATTCGAAATTACTCCACTAAAAGGTTTGAAACGAAAATTGGGTTCTAAAGTGAAATTTGTTAAAGATCCGAAACATGCGGATTATGTAATCATCGTAACTGGTCTGAACCATGATATTGGAAAGGATTCCGAAGCGGGTGATCGAACCCAGTTAGAATTACCCGTCGACCAAGAACAACTGATCCTTGATACCGTCGCACAAAATCAAAGAACCATTGTTGTCCTTTTGAACGGAAGTCCGATCGCAATGGATAACTGGATCGATAAAGTTCCCGCAATCATCGAAGGATGGTATCCCGGGATGCTCGGAGGAGATGTCATCGCGGATGTCATTTTTGGAGATATCAACCCTTCCGGAAAATTACCGATTACATTTCCAAAGAAACTCAAAGATTGCCCTGCCCATCAATCTTCACGAACGTTTCCGGGAGAAGGCCCCATATTTAAAGAAAATCTCATTACGGATGTGTTCAAGAAATTTGATTTAAATAAAGTATTGGAACAAAGTAAAGTGTATTATGAAGAAGGGATCTTTATCGGCTACCGTTGGTTCGATAAAAAGAACATTGAGCCTCTCTTTCCATTTGGATTCGGGCTTTCTTACACAAACTTTGAGTATATCGGATGCGAATTAAGTTCAAGCAATGCAAAGCGCGGAGAAACCATAAAAGTAAAGGTATCCATTAAAAATTCGGGCCATCGGGATGGAAAAGAAGTCATCCAAATTTATTATTCGGAAAATTGGCCCACGGTCGAAAGGCCCGTAAAAGAACTCTGTGCCTTTGAAAAAGTGCTTATAAAAGCGGGCGAAACCAAATCCGTGGAAATTCCGGTAAAAATCTCTGATTTTGCATTCTTCGATGTACAAACCAAGGATTGGAAGGTCGACGCGGGCGCTTATACCCTCCACATCGGGTCGTCAAGTCGAGATATCAAGTTCAGCAAAGAAATTAAGGTGGAATGAACTAGAAAAATGTTCCATGATTTACAAAGGATGGGGCGTTGTTCTGCAATTCATGTTTTTGAACTTTTTCGATTTTTTCTTTCTTTCATTGCCGCGCAAATATAAGCGTTAATCTTTTAAGGCGAGGGCTATAGACATATCATGCCATGAATCTTGATGCATAATTGGATTCGTGGGGGTGATTGATTTGAAGAAAGTAGCAGTTTTGGTTGAAAATATTTACGAGGATTTGGAAGTCTGGTATCCTATTTTGAGATTGAAAGAAGAAGGATTTGAAGTAAAAGCCGTCGGCTCGGGCACCGCTAAAGAATACAAAGGAAAATATGGGTATCCAATAACCGTTGATTTGGATGTTCAAAAAGCAAATCCCGCTGAGTTCGATGCAGTAATTATTCCGGGCGGATTTTCTCCAGACTTCATGCGAAGAGTTCCGGAGATGATCGATTTTGTGAAACAAATGGGTGCAAAAGGAAAAATTCTTGCCGCAATTTGTCATGGACCGTGGATGCTCGTATCCGCAAACGTGCTCCGAGGCAAAACCATTACCAGTTTCTTTGCAATCAAAGATGATGTCGTAAACGCCGGCGCCACTTGGGTGGACAAAGAAGTCTGTGTCGATGGGAATATAATTACTTCGAGAAAACCGCAAGATCTTCCGTATTTCTGTAAAGAAATTATTAAAAAACTGAAAGCATAACGCGATTTCACCCATGTTCCATTATTTTTTCACATAATAATAAATAGAAATAAGATGAAAAAAAACCGATAGCGTTTTACGCTTCTTTTTTCTTATACGATAAAAGAAATGCACCCGCTACGATAATCACCATGCTGATTATCTTGTAAATTCCGATCGGTTCATTAAATACGAAATAACCGGTGAATAAAGGCAAAATAATCGAACCCAAGTTGAATATCGGAGTTACAACCACCGCTTTACCTTTTTGGTAGCTCATCTGTTGAGTTGCAATGGCCATTGTTGAATGAATCATGAAGATGATTAAAAGCGCCCAGACCCACCACACTTTAATGGGAACCGAGAACCCAAGGATATTCAACGCTTGAGATGATCCTTTACTGAATGTTAATCCCAACACGGAAAAGAATGCAGAAATCAAGGCAAAATTAACCCCCGCATTTTTATATTGCGATTTTACGGAGGAGATCCAAAGCAATACGATAGCAATGTAAAATGCGATAAAACACGTGATTGCTGCGGGTTTGAGATAATTCCCCGCAATCACTACCAGGTCGCTTGGTTGCTCGGCGAAATCGGAAGTGAGGCCAAGGAGAATTACTCCGAGAACGGCAAGCCCAATTCCGATCCCCTCTTTTTTGGTAATTTCCTCTTTCAAATAAATCCGGGAAAATATTACAAGCACGACCAAACCCCAAGCAATAAGAGGCTGCGTGATGGACATATCCACATACCCCAAAGCCAACCAGTTGAGTACCATCGCAAGCGTAGTTAATATCCATCCGAAAAGCCATCGTTTGTTGGTAACAATCCCTTTCACGTTTTGGGATGTGCTCTGCTGTTCTAAAGGCGGTAATGTATCTACCGCTTTTTTCTGAATTACTTGCCCTATGTTCATTAACGTTGTTGCTAAAAGCATTAACGATATTCCGATAATGACGTTCGAATCCATTAATAGAAATCGTGTTCTTTGTTTCAAAAACCTTTTTGTTTCTTTTTACGTTTTTGAATAAATAGAAGTGGTTTGGTTTGGCTCAGAAAGAAGCATTGTTGATGGAAAAATTGAAAGAGATTTTTGTTGGTGCGAACATCGAAGGAGACTCGGGGTTTATCAATCTGATGCGGATTAAATCCCGCTATTTTGATATCATCTTTCCGCTTTTTATGAGTCAAATCGATGAGGTTTGCAAGGATAGTCCGGAATTTCGAGAGGAGCTCTTTGATAAGATTTATAGTTTTATGAAGCGGTATTTTTCCGAATCCGGGTCAATTTATTTTCGCTATGTTCCTCTTCGATCTGCGATTTACGAAAAAATCTATTCATCCAATTCAGATGTTTCGCTTTTCTGGAAAACAAATATGCTGTATTACGTTAAATCTGATCGCTTGTGGGCCCCGATGGCCGTAGAAATAAAGGATCTTAATAAAAATCCCGTATCTATCCACTTTGATACATCCGGGATCTCTCACAAGACCGCTAACGAAAAGCGCAGTTTGGTCTACAGCCTCGAAAAAATCGAAAATAATAAAATCAATATACGATGCCAATATTCAGAACGTGGAAAAAAAACCGATTTTGATTCATTGGTTAAGAATTGTCAAGATCATAGAATTGATATTGACAAAGAAACGCTTAGAGATGCGGTCCGAATCTTTGAGCAACAAAATGAAGTCGACTATTTTATCAATAAAGATGCTCGCGGGTTCTTAAAACAACAATTTGATATATGGGTAAAACATTATCTCTTGGATGATACTACATTATTTACCATAACAAGATTGAATCAATTCAAATTGATGAGACAAATAGTGTATTCATTGATAGATTTTGTTGCGCAATTCGAAGAAGAGCTTGTTCGGATTTGGAATAAACCAAAATTTGTTTTGAACTCTCAATACGTAATTTCGATCAATCGCCTTCTCGAGTTTCCTGATGGGTACCAATTAGTAAAGGAAATAGTGAACCACAAAGGGTTCGCAGAACAAATTAAAGAATGGATTCAATTAGATCTTTTAACAAATACCTTTAGTTTCAATAATGAACAAATATCCGAAGAGATTATGCTTAAAGATCCAAAAATTAATCGATTTTACTTTTTTCCGATTGACACCATATATTTCGGGGAACAGATTAAAAAACGTATTGAGGAATCGTCCGATGACCTCGACGATGAGTTAGATGGATGGCTCATCCGCAGCGAAAACTACCAAGCCTTAAACACCTTCCTCCCTAAATTTACCGGCAAAATTCAAACTATATATATCGATCCGCCTTTCAATCTCGGCGAAAACGCCGATTTCCTATATAACGTCAATTACAAGGACGCAACATGGATAACGATGTTGGAAAATCGCATCAGTTTAGCCCATAAAATGTTAAACGAAAAGGGAAACATGTTTGTAAGATGTGATTATAACGGGAATATGTATGTTCGTTTGTTGATGAATTTAATATTCGGAGAAGACCGGTTCAAAAACGAAATTCCAATAAACCGCATCAACAAACAAGATCCGAAAGCAATGAAATTCAATGTAGCAACGGATTCGCTATTCTTTTATGCAAAATCCGACAACTCCTTTTTCAAACCATTACAAATCAAATTGGAGTCTGCCAAAGCGGAGAGATGGCACAGCATGGATTCCCAAGGGCAAGGCAGTCCCAGTCTCATCTTTGGGTATAAATTCAAGCCGCCTGAAGGAAGACATTGGACTTTTTCGGAACAAAAAATCAAAGAATTGGAAACCGCAAAACGCATCAAAATTCGCTGCAAATTGTGTGGTTATGAACATTTAGAAGGAATTTGGCAAGAATGCCCAAAATGCACCAATAAAGATGAAATCCGTGCCTATTATCTCTTGGATGCCACGGAACAAAAACAAATTGACTCGAATTGGACCGATATTCCCGGATACACGCATGGACACGACTTTTCCACCGAAAACTCCGAAATTCTGCTAAAGCGGGTCATCGAATGCAGCTCGAAACCCGGAGACCTCATTCTCGATTTCTTTTTGGGATCGGGAACCACTACGGCAGCAGCGCATAAATTAGGCCGAAAATGGCTCGGAATTGAAATGGGCGAACATTTTTATTCGGTTGTACTGCCCCGAATGAAAAAAGTACTCGCTTTTGAAGACAAAGGAATTTCAAAATTGGAAGATGTGGCTCGGAACTATAATCGCACACGTGCGGGCGGTTGGTTCAAATACTATGAACTTGAACAATATGAACAAACGCTGCGAAAAGCAGTATATCTGCCGGGTGAGCCATATATGAATAACCCTCCCGATGATGCAAAACAGAGATTTGAAGCCCTTTGCCATCAATATGTTTTTCTAAAGGATCCAAAATTACTTGAGGCGATCGATGTGCATCAAGATTTTAAGCGATTTGACTTTAAACCCGATAAATTATACCAAAATATTGATCTTCCGGAAACCTTATCGATGATATATGGCAAAAAGATTAAAAAAATCAAAGGGTCGAAAGTGAGTTTCGAAAACAATGTTGAAATTGATTTAAGCAATCTGAGTTTTCACGACATTCAACCCTTAATTTGGTGGAATGATTAATTTTTGGATGAAGAAGTAGAAATCGCAATAAAAGCTTTAATAAGATCCACAGATTTCATTGTTTTATGGAGGTTCGTAAAGAAAACTTAGAATATTCAATTTGCATAGAAAATCTCACGAAAAAATTCGGATCTTTTATAGCGGTTGAAAATTTAACGCTTAAAATCAATAAAGGAACAATATGCGGATTGATCGGCCCAAATGGGTCGGGTAAGACCACCACAATTCAATGTATACTCGGGATTTACAACTTCGAGAAAGGAGGACAAATTTCAATTTTGGGAAAGAATGTCGAGACAGACATGAAACAAATTTATCCCGATATCGGATACATGCCTCAAGAGATTGCTCTTTATCCAGATTTATCTATCGAGCAAAATTTACAATTTTTTGGTCGCTTAAAATTGATTCCTAAGAAGAAGTTGCAAGATCGAATTGAAGAACTCTTGGACATCGTTCAACTAAAAGAATTCCGAAAGCGCGATATATCTAAATGTTCCGGCGGGATGCAGCGCAGAGTATCCCTTGCATGTGCTTTGCTCTCCGAACCGCAAATACTAATCTTAGATGAACCCACCGTAGGGGTGGATCCTGAGCTAAGAATTGAATTTTGGAACTATTTTCGCAAATTGGCATCAACAAAGGGCGTAACCACGCTTGTTACCACCCATTATCTCGGAGAAGCGGTGTATTGTGATGAGATCGCTTTTCTTCGAAAAAGTTTAATTGTAAAGGGCACGCTTCAAGAAATAAAAAATATTGCAAAAGAAGAAATGAATGCAACAGAAGATGTCGATATGGATAGGATTTTCATTCATTTTTCAAAGAAAAAAGCTGTGGAGGTCGATATTTAATGGTTAGTCTATTGCGAATTGGGTCAATCGGTCTTAAAAATCTGCAAAGCCTTTCGAAAGACAAAAGATCCGTCGCATTGCTCTTGGGAATGCCGATCATTGTTATGGTTGTCTTCGGATTTGGGTTTGGCCAAGAAATCCAAAATGTCCCGATCAATATTGTAAATTTGGACCAAGGCGGGACCGGAATCCCTATGTTGAATATCACGGACACCCAATTTTCAGATAAAGCAATCGATTATTTGAAGAACGACGCGCGGGTTTCTATCACTTTTCTGAATGCCGAAACATTTAATCTTGAAAGTGAAGTTGCAAAGGTTTCGGGAGTCAAAAACCTTTATGCGTTGATAATTTTTCCCGCGAACTTCTCTGAAGATATGCCGTTCTCAAACCGAACGATCAAAATCTCTGTCTATTATGATGGCACCGATGCGCTTGTGATTGCTTCAGTAAGATCCGCAATCAATCAAATGATGACCCAATTTCTAAAAGAGATCTCCGGGTCTGAAGCCCATCTTTCGATCGAATTCGATGCAATAGCCGGTTCGGGCGACTTAAGACCTTTCGATTCGATGGCCCCAGGCGTTCTTTCCCTTGCAATTTTACTTTTTATGATTCTCACCGTGACCGGCGGATTCACGAAAGAGAAGCTCACGGGCTCGACCGAGCGGGTGCTCATTTCCGGAACGACGAGAACAGAAATAATATTAGGCTACCTTATCGGAAACTCTTTGATTGCCTTGATCCAATGCAGTATTCTTTTAGCGATCGCTCGTTTTGTCTTTAACGTGGTTATTAACGGGTCATTGAGGTTGTTATTCTTAGCGCTGTTTATCTATGCTATCAGTTGTGTTGGAATCGGTATTCTGGCATCAAGTGCAGCAAGAACGGAGCTTCAAGCCTTTCAATTCATCCCTTTATTATTCGTTCCTTTTATGATACTTTCCGGTTTCATTTACCCGATTGCTGCATTACCGAAAGTGCTTCAATATATTTCCGCGATTATCCCGATGACTTATTGCATTAGGATCGGGCGCGCTATCATGATCAACGGATTTGGGCTTGAGGAGATAATGAACGATCTTCTGATCTTACTTTTAATAACCGTTGTGATGCTGATTATTTCAATTCTTTCTTTCAAAGCAAAGAAAAATTAATCCAATCCACCAATTTCCGATTCTTATTTCTTTTTTTTTCTCATAATGATTAAATAAAACAAGAAATTATAACCATAAATTGGGAAACTTCGGTTTCCATAATGGAAACTTGGTTTTCCTAACAAAATTTCGCCCTTCTACCGATAAGTATAAATAGATTATATTTCAATGCTATGTATAGAGAATTTTCGAAAGTAAATTTCGGAAAGCTTCATTTTGGAAGTGATTGTGTGAGTACAAAAGAGGAAGTAACTAAAAAAGCCGCCCCGAAATACCAGATCGCCCAACCTCATAATCTCAGCATGAGAGCTCAGTGGTTGCGTGATTATTATTTCAAAGGGGCGGATCGGAAATGGAACAATGAATATTCTCCATTTTCGACCGGCGCAAAATGGGAAGAAATTATTTTTGCCGAAAATGATTATTACATCGTTCCGGAAATCTATGGATTTATGGGAGTTAAGAGCAATGGACTTTTTGGCACATCTTTAGGCTTAATGGCCCAAGACCTCAAAATCGATGAAGAATTCTGGAAATTGAGCCTCCCGGAACGACGAATCAAATTTTTTGAAAAGGTGATGGTGGAAGGAATCCCCCAAGAAATCATATCCGATGCAGACTTATTGGCCGGAGGTCGCTTTAACACCCAAATCTCGAAATGTCTAAATGAGAAAGAGGCAAAGGAATATCAAAAATTAAAACTGAAAAACCGCTTGGCTGCTTTTCGATACCATCTGGAAGGGTTTGGAAACGCCGGTGCCACGGGAGGCCACCTTATTCCCAATTACGAGCGCGTTGTGAAGAAAGGATTTAAGGATATTTATGACGAGGCAAAGCGGACGTATGAGTCGTTAAGCGAGAAAGATAAGAAGGGAGAAAAAGGCGCAGAATTGAGGGCAATGATGCAGAGCGCCCTAATCCCGAAAAAACTCGCCGAAAAATATCGAGAAGAATGTTTAAAACTCGCGAAGGATGCAACGGGACCCAGAAAACAAGAACTCGAAATCATGGCAAAAAACCTCGAAAGAGTACCGTGGGAACCTGCTACAACATTCTGGGAAGGGCTTCAAGCCGTTTGGTTTGCACATATGCTTGTCATGGCCGAAGAAAGCTATCCGGGCCCCGGAACAAGTTTCGGAAGAATTGATCAATATTTGGGGCCGCTGTATATCAAAGATGTAATTAAAGAGAAGGTAATTACAAGAGATTTTGCTAAAGATTTATTCAGTTGTTTCATGTTTCATTGCAATACCGCTTATGACGCACAAATTCGCGTAGGAAATCAAGGCATCACCGCCGGTTTCGGCCAACTCATCACCTTATCGGGCCAAGGCCCTAATGGTGAAGATTTAACCAATGAGTTAACGTATATGATTCTCGAATGTTTCGAAGAATGGTACCCGATTCTTGAACCGAAACCGAATATTCGATTACACCGGAACAGCCCCGATCGATTGCTTAACGTTGTTGTGGATATGATCTGCAAGGCCCAAGGCGCGCCCTTTCTTCTGAATTTCGATGAGCGCAGTATGGCAGGTCTGGCATTGGAACCTATACCCAAAGAAGAGCTATGGAATTATGGATGTGTGGGGTGTCTTGAAAACACCATGTGCGGAAATGATCGATCCGGAACCGTGAACTGTAATCCCACATTACCGAAAACCATCGAATTAACCTTATGGAACGGGAAAAATCAACCGGGATTCAAACGGATCCATGGAGACGGAATATTATTCAAACAGCTCAAGGATGGAACTCAAATCGGCCCAAAAACCGGAGACCCAGAACAATTCACCACGTGGGAACAATTTTTCGCGGCATGGAAAAAACAAATGGAATTTCTCATCAAATACACCGTTGATGTATACAACATGAGCGAAGATATTCGGGCAAAATTCCTCCCAACCCCATATCTCTCAACTTTAGTTGATGGATGCATCGAAAAGGGGCATGATATTCGAAAAGGACCGCCAAAATATGGATATGTGACCGTAAATGGCGTTGGTTTTGCCACTTTGGTCGACTCATTGCTTGCCATCAAAAAATTGGTTTATGATGATAAAAAATACACGATTGCCGAGATAAAGGAAGCCCTAAAAAACGATTTCAAAGGAAAGAAAGAATATGCGATAATGCAAGCGTTGATGGTCAATCGGGTGCCTAAATACGGCAATGATGACCCGGAAGCGGATGAAATGGCACGAGAAGTCATGAAAATATGGGCTGATGAAACATGGAAATACAAAACGAACACCGATTATCAATTCAGACCCGGAATGCTTTCGTGGAATTATTGGGCGGGTTCCGCAGCAGCATTGACATGCGCTACCCCAAACGGAAGGCCCGGTGCAACATTTCTCTCGAATGCGATTTGCCCCACAAACGGAGCAGATGTCAAAGGCCCAACGGCGGTCACCAACTCGGTAGGAAAAGCACTCGGAGGAAAAGATCAACAAGGAAACTATATCAATTATCTTCCGAACGGTGCTTCACATACGATTACATTTAATCCATCCATTCTGAAAGACGATGTTCACAAAGAAAAATTCAAAGGATTTCTGCGCGGTTATATCGAAAACGGCGGCACAGCGCTCCAAATCAATATGCTGGATGCCGAAATGCTCAAAGATGCACAATTGCATCCTCAGAATTACAAGAATTTGCTTGTCAGAATCACCGGCTATAACGCATATTTCGTCACCGTTGGAAAAGAACTGCAAGATGAAATTATCGCACGAGAACAGCATAAACTGTGAAATTTAAAACCAATTCACAGAACTCATACCGAATAACTCTTTTTTTATAAAAACCACGTATCTAGAAACGTTCAACGTGAAAAACCTTCAAGTCGGAAGGCTTCAAGTCGGAAGGCTTCAAGTCGGAAGGCTTCAAGTCGAAAGGTTTCAAGTCGAAAGGTTTCAAGTCGAAAAACATTCAAGGTGAAAAATCAAATGGTTTCAAAATCCCGACCGATTACCGAATTAAATAATCCTTTAAACCAAATGAAAGCGTATATCTTCGAAATTCAGCGTCTTTCCACCGAAGATGGGCCCGGTATTCGAACCACGGTCTTCTTAAAGGGCTGCCCCCTCCGTTGCATGTGGTGCCACAATCCCGAATCCATTTATCCCAATAAATCAATACAATGGATTAATGCACGCTGCATCGGATGCCGAACATGTGTAGATATCTGCCCAAACAAAGCATTAACCATGACCGATAAAGGCTTAGTTATCGACCGGCAAAGATGCACCTCGTGCGGAAAATGTGCTGAGGAATGCCCGGCTACCGCACTAAAATCGTTCGGTGAATATAAAACGCTGGAACAGCTCGTTCAAGAAGTGGCATCCGACAAACCATTTTACGACAAATCAATGGGTGGTGTAACCGTTTCGGGCGGAGAACCGGGCATCCAAGCGGACTTTGTTCGAGAATTTTTTAAGAGATTAAAACAAATGGGGATGTCTACCGCGTTGGATACCAGCGGACTCGTTCAGCGAAAGCAATTGGAAAAAATCTTGGAATACACCGATTATGTCCTTTATGACATCAAAGAAATCGATTCGGAAAAGCACAGAACATTCACCGGGCATCCGAATGACCTGATTCTCCAAAATCTAAAATTTATTGTCGAAGAATTCAGAAAAACCGGTAAAAAGATCTGGATCAGAACACCGTTGATTCCGGGTTGCACCGAATCCATCGAAAATATTCGCGGAATAGGCTCATTCATCGTTAACGAACTCAATAATTATCCGGAACAATGGGACCTTCTTGCCTACAATAATCTCGCAAAATCAAAATACGAACGAATGAATCTCGAATATCCGCTAAAGGATGCAAAATTGATACCGAAACAGCAAATGGAATACTACCTCCGAATCGCCCAAGAAACCGGAGTAAAAAATGTTAAATGGTCGGGCTTGACTCGATTGGAATAACTTTTTTTTAATAACAATCAATGTTAAGGTGAGAAAATGACCGAAAAGAAAAACGAAATGCAATGGAAAACCGAACTCAGTTCGGAAGAAATTGAATTCACCACACCGGAAGTGATGGCGAAATTCGTATCGACTATCGATGAAGAAGGGTACCCCCATATCACTTTTATCACATCAAATGTCGCTATCAGCGCAAAGCGCATCAAATGGGGAGAATTCACCCGAGGAAGATCAAAAGGCCATGTTGTTAAACGACCCCAACAAGGCATCATCTATATGAACGTGGCACCTCCTTTCAAGTTCCTTCAAGCAAAAGTAAAATTAGAATCGTGGTCTCTTGAAGGCTCGGACGCCGAAGACTTCAATAAAATGATGCTCTTCCGATACAACACCTATATGCGCGTCTATCGAGTATTCTTCAATGATCTCGTTGCTGCAAGGCCTTTACGATCGATCCCTCTCATGGGAATTGTCAAAGGAGTAATCCAAAATAAGTTGAAATCGTATGCTAAAACCGGAATGCCGGAACCCCGCTTGGAAAAGGTGGGAACCTCCGTATTCAACGGAGCTCTCAATCCGAAATTCCTTAGCTATATTGATACTGATGGCTATCCTGTAATCATTCCGGTTTTCCAAGCAAGAGCCGTCGAAGGCAAAACCATCGCGGTACCATACACACAATTCAAAACAGATTTGAATGCAATTCCGGAAGGATCAAAAGTATCGGTATTTGCAATGAACTTCGAGTCCATCAATCAGATGATTAAAGGAACGGTGAAAATTAAAGATTCGTGGGGCTTGGCGATTGATATCGAAAAAATTTACAACTCAATGCCTCCAAAAACCGGCTATTTGTATCCAAAAAAAGAAATCAAAGAAAAGGTAACCATGTTCGCATGAATTCAACTTCTATTTTAATTCCAAATTCTCTTTTTTAAACATAAAAAAACCACAAAAAAAGTTTCCATACACCGAATTACCCATATTCTGAAAAAGGCATGGATATTCTGCGGGAATGCCCCGTTGTCCCTTGGTTTTTTTCGAGTTTTTTTGTGATTTATGTTAAACATGCAAAAAAAAGACTGAAAAAGAATTTCTGTGAACGGGATTATCCACGTTCTGTTTAGCACGTGGATATTCTTTGGGAATATCCTTTTCCCGCTGTTTTTTTTATGTTTGATTTCAAATAATTTCAGATAAACAACAATAAAATTCCGGGTGGAAAAAGGATTTCCCGTTGAATAATCACACTACGGTCAGAACTCGAATGATCCCGTAGATCCTAACTTTTTTATCTCTTTATATTTTGGTTGTTATAATTTTCTTGATTGAGAAAAGTAATACATCTCGAATTTTTATAATTTTTTGTTTTTCTCCGCCGGATCTTCTCACAAGCACCATGGATTCCAAAATCATTCCGTAGATCAACGAAATCGTTATTTCGGAATCCTGGATTTCGAATTCCCCATGATTTTTCCCTTTTTCAAGAATCTTTTTCAATTCCTCGTAGAAGACACTCAAAAAGGCATCTCCAACAACCCGGTTTTCCGCTAAATAATCTTGCTCATTTTGAGATGCATTCCCCAACACATACGGCACCGCAAGTTCGATTACCCTATCAATAATGCGCAATAATTTATCAATCGCTTTTTTTTCTGATTCCATTTCTTGTAAAATTGAAGAAATTGAGTCGGTAGCAATTTTCTGAAAAATATAATACAAAATCTCTTCCTTTCCGTTCGGAAAATATTTGTACACCGTTTTTTTGCTGATATGTAATTCGTTAGCCACTTCATTGATGATGGTACGCACCATACCGTTCTTTAAAAAGTAATTCCAAAAAGTATCAGCAATTAGCCGCTTCTTTTCCTCGGTTTTGTGTTCGAACTCTTTTTCGGCATTCTGCGCGCTCATCAAATTGATTGCTCTTGAAAACTATAAAAAAGTTTGCCTAAGCGTTTTTCAATATCTCTGTAACCCGCTTTTTGAACTCCAAATATCGCTGCTCCGCAACATCCAAGAAGTTTTTTATGGCAGCTTTGGCGTATCCTTTGATCGATTTGTCTTCGTTTTTATCTTCAAGAACCGCAGCTAAAAGTTCAAGAGCACCCACGTAATTCGACTCTCCCAAGGCTTTAATTGCCGATCTCCGGATTTCCACTTGTCCTTCTTTGACCATTTTCGATAGGGCTTCCATTGCTTTTGCGCCACCGATTTTTCCGAGTGCCAAATTAATCATTTGTTTGATTTCTATGGAGGAATCTTTTTGATTGAAATATTCGAGCAAAACGTCAACCGATTTTTCATTTCCACACATCGAGAGGGCTTCGACTGCACATTTTCTCACAAAATAGACCGGATCTTTGAGCATCGGGTGAATTTTCTCGACACCATCGGAATATCCTTTTTCGGCCAGTTTTCCGAGGGTCAGAACGGTTTCTCCGCGAATTAAGTTATCCTTATGTTTCAAAAACGGAATAAGAGACTCGGCAACCGAGACATCTGCGATTTTTCGCAACGCCACAATGGTTTCCGCTACTATATCTTCATTTTGCTCATTAAGAAGTCGTTTCAAATCCCCTAAGCATTCCACCGCTTTGAGGTTGCCAATTTCCCGGATCCCTTCAATCTTGATTTTGGGATCATCGCTGTCGAGTTTTTTCAGTGCCTTATCCCATGGATTGCCCATTGTTTTCAATCTCCAATAGATCGAATTTAAGATTTCCAATAAAGCTTTGTAATAGAATGATAATCAACTTTTAAAGGAAAGAAAACAATACTGGTATGATTTTCTATGGATTTGGGTAGGATTGCGATTCTCGGAGGAACGGGACATTTGGGTTCGGCATTGGCGCATTTACTCGTTGAAAAATATTCGTATTCATCAAAGGAGATTAACATCTTCTATTATAAGGGGAGTCCGACTAATTCATTATCGGATCTTTGCGATTTATGCATGTGCGATGGCAATATTCTGGATTCGGAGAGCCTCAATGAAGCTATCAAAGATAGCGATACGGTCTTCCACATGGTGGGAAATACCACTTTTGATCCGAAAAAGAAAAAAATCCAGTGGCAGATCAATGTCGGAGGTACGCTGAATGTATTGAATGCCGTAAGATCTTCCCGCTCCATCAAGAGACTCATATATACTTCTACCGTTAATGCATTGGGAATTCCCGAACCGCTTGGCTCCCTTGGAAACGAAAACACCGATCCTTATGTTAATGAAAATAAATTGCATTCGTTCGAGAATCGAGAAGACACATTGAGGTTCATAGAACAATCGCTGAACGCAAAGAATGATGAGTGGGTGAAGCGTATTCGAATAGGGTATTTTGATTCAAAGTTGGCGGCCCAAGAGTTGGTCCAAAAGTATTTTCGTGATTATGGAATCCCAGTTATCTCCGTTCTTCCGGGCACCATGTTTGGGCCTTACGATTGCTTAATCGGAAATGGTATGTATCTTATTAAGATTTATCATAACGAAATGCCCGGTGTTTTAAAAGGAGGTCTTCCCTTAGCACATGTAATGGATGTGGCACAAGGGCATATAAAAGCCGCCCAAAGCACGTATTTCGGAGAAAAATTCATTTGTTCGGGTAAAGAACAGGACAACCTTTACTTAAAAGATATGGTAAGGATCATTGCCGAAGTTATCCACGAAAAGGATCCTGCGCGGAAGATTAAGGTTCCGCAAAAAGAATTCTCCAAATTTATAGCTTTAATTGGTGCTAGATTCTCCACAATTTATTCCAATCTATTTAATAAACCCAATTTATTAAGTATTGAAGCGGTGATTGCGGGTTCTCTCCCGTCGTTTTATTCGAGCAAAAAAGCGATGGAAAAACTCGGATATTGTCCGCAGCTATCATTTAAAGAGGCCGTCTCGGAGATGTTCGATTATTATAAGGAGAAAGGCTTGTTAAATGCAAAAGAAAGATACGTCGATAGAACATGAAAACATGAAAAAAAAGACCGAAAAAAAGTTTCGATAGACCGAATTATCCACATTCTGTATAGACCATGGATGTTCT
>CAZUTM010000107.1:0-15722 GCA_964623665.1 uncultured archaeon | reverse complement strand
AACACGACCACGCGCTGCGCAACCAATCGAGACCGAATGCGCCCAACTCGTTGGTTCTTGTTCAATCTTGAGCAGAGAGGTAATCTGCAGTGTGTTAAATATTTTTTTTGAGCCATTCTTCTAAATTTTGAATCTCATTCTGAGTTTTTGCTTGTGCCAATGTTGGATTCCCCCCGCCTTTTCCTTCAAACGAAGCTATGATCTTATTTATTAACTGCTTAGCGGATAGAGATTCGGATGTTGAATATACCAATACATCATGGGCAAAAATCGCAATGAAGATTCCTTGATAATTGCTCTGTTTCATTGCAATAGCCAAATTCTTTTTATCGGGTATTAAATTCGCAATTACTATTTTTTGAGATTTGATCTCAAGCGATGGTCGTTCAAACAAAGCCTTCAAGTAATTTATTTCTAATTGGGTTATTTTAGATTCGTATTCTTTAGCCTTTTCGTGAAATTTTGAATCATAGAATGCAATTTCTTCAATTGGGCAGCTGAGGCTGTTGGATAAGGTTATTGCAAAAAGGTTGATAGAAGAGAATAAAGCGAAGGCTTTCTTTCCGGTATAACATTTGAATTCCTTGCCTTTATTTAGTTTGACGAATGAGATTGCTCGAATTTCACTTAATTCATCGACATGGGTGCCGCTGCAGCAAATGGTGTCAAGATTTTCGATTTCGATGATTTGGATTTCTTCTTCATCGGGAATTTTTCCTCTACATGCCGTTCTTATTCCGGAATCTATTTGATCTTTTTGAAGAATGGAATGAATCACATCTACGGTTTTAAAATTGATCCAAAAGTTTGCTTCCTCTATTATTTTTAAGATTTGTTCAACGGATAGCGGTTGATTTGCAGCCAGATATGCGGTGAATTCATCGTGTCCGATCAATGTATTGTCAGTTTCGATTCCTAGATGTTTGTAAATCAATGCTGAAACGAGGTGTTGAGCCGTATGTGCGCGCATTAGCGACATCCGAATTTCGGGGTCGATTTTCATTTTTATCGTTTCCCCAGGTTTCAACATCTTTAACGATTCCGGAGGAACAATATGAACGATTTGGCGATTTTCGATAATTGTATCTTGAACATTAATTTCTTTTTCTGACAAAACAAGAGTTCCTTTATCTCCTTCTTGCCCTCCGCTCATCGGATGGAAGATCGTTTCTTTGAATATTACGCCTTTTTCGGTAACCCCGGTAATCGTTGTTGATGCTCCGCAGATTGTAGGATTTAACCAATATAATTTAACCGTGTTCATTGATGTATAGTATTCAATGATAGGATAAAAGGCTTTTCGGGTTATTCAAGAAACCGAGCAGCAAAGTTATTGATTACAGAGGCGGCAACCTTTTTTGGAGTAAGATTCATTAAGAACACATCTCTTGCATTCCGTCCGATTTTTCTTTGAGTGGTTGGGTCTTCATGAAGTTGGATGATCGATTCCGCTAATGATTTGGGGTTTGCAAATTTGGTGAACCAAATATTTTCTTGATGTTTGAATACTTCAGCGCTTGCTTTTGAATATGCGGTGATAATCGGTTTAGCCATAGCGGCGGCGCATACGACTTTATTTGAAATCACCATTTTTGCTTTCGGTGTGTTTCCAAAAATTCCGAGTTGAATGTTCGAGTCTGCAATTTTTTCGGGAACTTGTTCGAGTGGAATATAGCCATATAACCGAACATTTTGAAGTTCCTTTGAATCCACAAACGCTTTAGCGACCTTGAATGGCTTCCGTAGCCCACCGATCAAGTGGAATTCAATGTTTTTATTTGATCTTAAAATTTCAGCCGACTTTAGGATATATTCAATGCCTTGCGAGGGAATAAATTCTCCGATGAAAGACACAATGGTTTTGTCATTCTTTTGTTTGGCCGGATATCTTTCAGGGTTGAAAAGGGCATCATCCGCGCCTAAAAAAGCCCTTACGAGTTTGGATCTCGGAATTCGATACGCGGTCGAAAAAAAATCGCACATTACATTCGTTTCGGCCAAAATCATATCCGAATAATGAAAAGAACGCTGTTCCCATTGATAGATCATTCGAGCGAAAAGCGATCTCGGATTCAATAAGCGATAATCTTGCGTATAGCTATAGAAAACGCTTATAAAAGGATCAAATACTATCGGAGCATCCATTCTTTGAATATTTTTTAAATAGTAAAGGATTGGAAAAATATCTTGGCTTGGATATGAGATGAAGATGAAATCAATCGAATTGCGTGGGATAGATGCTTTTTTTAATGATTGAAGGACTCTTGAAGCCGTGCCGAGGCCTAATGCAAGTTTTGAGGAATAGGGGGTGAATTCTGCGGGGCTCGTTAAGTCGATGATTTCAATTTTATTACTGAGAAACCCTTTTTTCAAAATTCGATTTCTGAGCGTCCGAGTCTTGAGACTTCCGAGCCATGCAATTTTCATACCCTAATCTTGATTGATCCGATTGCTATTTAAAGGTTCGGGAGATCGGTTGAAGGATTTTGAAAATCAAAAATTATTATGAATAATATCGAGAAACTAAAGCATAATATTGTTCCAAGCGAACATCCTCAAGATTCCACAAACAAATTTTTCCGGATTCATCCGCAGAAACAAATTTATGGTCTTTTTCATAAAAGTCGATTGCTGAAATCGCGGTATCGTGGCTTTTCATCGAAATGAGAGATTCACCGCGGTAATTAAGGACTTGGATGGCCCCATCTTCGAATCCTATCACCACAGCTTCTTCTGATTCAAGAACCTTTATTGCTGAGATCGGATGAGCAAAATGAGATGATATAATATCATTTCGCGAAAATTGATAGATAAAGAGAATCTTTTTGTTCGACAGAAAGAAATATCCCGTTTCTGGGTCAAAATCGATAAATTCAAACATACCATCCATGGCTTTTTGATGATGAATTCGATTGAAAGAATATTCGGTCGGAGAATTTCCAGAGGATTCAACGGAATAAACGTGAATGTATCCTTTGGAATCGAATATCACGAGAATATCGGATTTTTTTGACCATTTTGCGGCAAGAATCGAATACTCGGTTTGTTCCAACCGGAAATCAAAAAGGGAGACGATTTTGAGACCGTCGGGTAAAGTTTTATCAAATTTTAAAATTTGGCAATTTCCCGAATCGTCGGTTAAAAATAGCAGATTAGAAGTCTTGTTCCATGCAACCATCTTATTTCGATATTCCGCTTGGAACACCCAATTCTCTCCCGTTTGGAAATCAAAAATCCAAATGGTTAAACCATTTGATTGAAGAAACCCGTATTTTCTTGTGGGATCAGGCTCGACAAGGAATAAAGATTGGAACTGATCGATAGAAGTTAAACGATTGTGAAACGTGTCCGTTTTCCAAATAATATAACGTTTTTTTGTATCAAGAGTAATGAATATTTGGCCATTTAGGAAAAATTTGATAACATGAATAGTCGACAGATTACCCGAGATTACAAAACTATTGAGATTCGGATTATTAAAGCGGATATTTTCCGCTTTTTCGGGGATGTCTATAAATATTAGCGAAGCGGAAAGAGTTCCTACGATAATTTGCCTTCGCTCCGAGTCAATTAGCAAGCAACCGGGCCTTTGGTTGATATTTGTTAAATTCATGGGCATCACGTTGAAATCTCCAAGGATATCAAGAGAGCCGTTTTCATAAGCCAACCCAAGCATCGTGTCCGAATACCATTGCGCATCGATGATGCTTGAAAACAAATTATTGCGCTGACCGATGGTGTCCCTGTTTGGAGAATAATAGCCCGCCGGGATCAATGTCGGAAAAATCGACCGATTAGTTTTCATGAAATCAAACAACAGAATCTCGGATTTGAATGTGAGCAAAATTAAAAAATTCGCCGTTTCGTTGAATAAAAGCTTTTTAGGCACGCTATTGATTCCGAAGTGCTTCAAATCAATGCTTTCTATTTTATTTATTAAAGCCCTCTTGCTTGTTTCTTCAAATAGAAATGAAAACACATGTATCTTACGATCAAATCCCACAGTTGAAAAAATATTTCCGTATTCTTCGATTAAACGAGGATTTCTCACCCAAGTGATGGAAACCAAGGCAGATTCATGCAAAGTATCATAAAAATAAGGTTGCCCGTTAAAATCCACTACACAAAACTCCCCATCCATCAAACCTACAGAGATCAATTTTAAAGATGGAATGAACGATGCTGTCATTATTCTCTTTCCAAACCCTATTTGCGAAACAACACATCCATAAAGATCAAACAAATAAAGAATATCATAGCAGACCGCACCCACAAATGAAGTATTCGCAAACAAATGATACACCGCATTTGGTAATTTTTTTCTTCGAAAGAGATACTGTCCGCTTTGTCTCCAAAAGATAATGGAATTGTCCATGCCCCCGCTAACAATCATATCCGTACCCGGTATCTTGACAAGCGAAAAGATTTCCCGTGTGTGTCCTTCAAATTGATGCGTGGGTGCAAGATCTCGCATGTGAAAGTTGAGAAAGCAAAACCAAATAAAACTTTCGCCATTATTCAAAAAGATGAAAAAAGTAATGATATTGGGCGCGGGCGGACCTGCGGGGGTCAATGTACTTAAAAGTCTTCAAAGCGCAGATGAACCGATGGAACTCTACGGCTCGGATATGAACACATATCACATAGAATATTTCAGACCGTTGGTTAAAAATGCATATCTCGTCCCGCGCTGCACGGCACCGAATTATATCGATATAATCAACCATATAATCGAAACGCATGGAATTGAAGTAATCCACCCACAACCGGATATTGAAGTAAAGGTCCTTTCCGAAAATCGGGAAAAATTCAAAGCGAAGTGCCTGTTGCCCTCCAAAGAAATCGTGCGGATTTGTCAAGATAAATTTTTGTCATCCGAGCGCTGGGCCCAGAAAGGATTTCAAACCGTGAAAAGTATCATTCTTCGGG
This sequence comes from uncultured archaeon, assembly GCA_964623665.1. Taxonomy (GTDB): domain Archaea; phylum Asgardarchaeota; class Lokiarchaeia; order Sigyniarchaeales; family Promethearchaeaceae; genus CAZUTM01. The sequence goes on along the minus strand of CAZUTM010000107.1, from coordinate 10,793 downwards.
ATGATCATCTTGAAGAAGATATCGAGCGCGCATTTTCCGAACTCGGGCCGAATTTATGGATTCGGGCAACCCAAGGTGCGGGCGGGACCGGGTCAACACCAGCTAATTCCAAAGATATTATCATCCATTGGATTAAATATTGGCGATCTCGGGGTGAGAAATGGACATTTATTGCTCAAGAAAATCTCACCGGAAGAAACGTCGCATTCCAATCTCTATGGTATAAAGGAGAATTGGTGGTTTCCCAAGCAAGGGAACGGGTAGAATATATCTATCCATACTTGGCTCCTTCGGGGGTCACGGGAACACCAACGGTAGCAAAGACAATTCATGATGAAATGGTCAACAAGATGGCCACCGAAGCCGTGCTAGCAATAGACCCCAACGCAACAGGGATTTTCTGCGTGGATATTAAATATGATTCAAGGGGAAATCCGATGCCCACAGAAATCAACATCGGCCGGTTCTTCACCACAAGTTATTTCTTCAGCCATGCTGGGAAAGTCTATAACCGTTGGTATGCAAATATGCCCTATCTTGTGGTCAAACTTGCATGCGGCGAGTCAGTAGATTTGAAATCAATTCCAAAATACAATATATTGCCCGCAAATCTTTATTGGATTAGACATATCGATTGCGGACACCATTTGGTTGAAGAAGCTAAGCTGGAAAAACCTATAAAATAACTTTATTAATGATTTTTTTTCAATTATTAATCTGCGCGCAGAAAATCGCTTTAATTTAGATAAATACCCAAACAGCCGAATAATGCATTCGTATTTATGTATTGAGGAAAAATTATTGAATTTTTGTGCGGGAGGCCCCACATTCTTATTAAATTTTTCAAGCGGTTTCTGCAAATCTTCAATGAATTCTCTTGAATCATTCCAATAGAGTTCGGAACAACTCCTCAATTAAATTAAGATTCTGAATCTGCTGCCAATTTGCGAATATATACGAAATGACACGTTTCCGAATTTCATAGGTGGTAACAATTGATCCCAAACGATTGTTCAAGATATTCAGAAGATGTTTTATAATCAGCAAACACGCTCGTTTTAATTTTATCGGGTCGATTTGCATTGGATTTAATGTAATGATATTCCAACCGTTCGCTTCATCAAACATGATTTGTTGAATTTGCTCATCCGTTCCAATATCGCTGAATTTTTGAAGTTCATCTTTAAATTTATTAATTTCCGCGATTGCGTTTGAATAATCCTCGTTGAAAAAATTCAATCGAAAAATTTCTTGAATTTGATTTATCATTTGTTGAAATACACCTAATAAATCAAAGATTTCAGCAACTCCCATTGTTTTTTCGGCTTGTGCCCATTGAGATATTAATAGATCAAGAGTTTGTGAGAATATTGTGAATTCAGACACTTTTACCAATCCCGAAAGACTTGCGGCTGTAATTTGAAACATCTCTACAAACATTTTGCCGATAATTTGCAACCGGGATTTCATGATATTTGATTTTGCATCGGAAAAATCCGCAGCAATCAATAAAATGTGAAGCTCGGACATGTTATAGTAGACCCACCGATACCCGCTCATCTCGATGGACTCTATCCCTTGCGAATTGACCGCCTCTTTGGAAAAGTTATCGAGTGCCGAAAGCAAGCCCGTCACTAAATCCGGATCCAAATTGAGATTAGAATAGTTTCGATAAAACAGAGAAGTCTGATTTTGAGTATTGATGATCCAAACGTGTTTCATGCCGAATTCCTCACTTTTGTGGTACTCTATATATAAATAAGAAATGAGTCTTTTAATGATTTTTGTTTGCTTGAATGTGTAGATCACAGCAGAATTCGGAGTTTTTAATTGCTTTATAAGCGCTTATCGGCCCTTCTTTTCAATTTCAGTTTTTTTTTTGTTTATTGAAGATCCAATTCCGCTTCAAAGCAATATTCATCAGCCCAAGTTCGGAAATATTCATGAACGGATTTATCAATGTTGTTAATGTTCACATAAAGTATTTTAATCAAGCGAAATAAATCATGAGCATGAGTAAGATTGTAATAAAGTCGCCCAATGCGGATGAAGTATTTGAAGCATTTAAGCGAAAGCAAGGCAGCAAGCTCGAAAAGCACTATGCAGTCAAAGGCGCAGTGTTTCAACTTGATAATGTTACTTCAGCCGAGTTTGTGAAAGAAGTGTCAAAAGATGCAATAATATTCTTTCGGACAAAAAGAGAAGTGAAGCCGTCGGGTAAAGCGAAAAAAATAGAAGTGATACCCAAAAAATTGGAGAAGATCCGCTTCTATTTATTCAAGGGCAGCGTGAACAAAGACGAATACAAAGGACCTGATCCTTATCCAAATTTTGAATCGATAAAGCCGAAAAATTGCCCAAAATGCAACGGAAAAGGAGGAACTGCATGTAAAAAGTGTGATGGGAAAGGAACGGTTGCATGCGACAAGTGCAAAGGAACCGGCGGGACTCCATGCAAGGCGTGCGAAGGCAAAGGCGAAATCACCCTTGAAGTGGAAGTGGTGAATGAGAAAGGCGACAAATCGAAAAAGACGATGAAAGTGCAATGCGGAGAATGCTTTGGAAATAAAAAGATGTATTGTGCCGAATGCGGAGGCTCCGGAAAACAGACTTGCAAAACATGCATCGGAACCACAATTTCGCGCTGCGGAGATTGCGACGGCACGGGCACTATCTATGAATACAATGAAGAGCCCGTTCCTTATCAACACGTAATGGGCGTTAACCCTGTTATTGTATCCTCAACAAAAATTAAAATTGAAAAAGAGATCGGTATGGAGTTGGATAAAGCAATTGAGAAGGTGAACGGCATCAAAATAGCGAAATTGGATGACTTAACACAGAAAATAATCGAACCGAATCTTGGGTATTGGGACGCAAATATTAAGAAAGCAGTTAATGAAGCGGAGAAAATCATTAAACAAGCGCAGAAAGATAAGGATACCACCGTGTTATTCCCAATATTTATTTTCCCGATGATTTCTCTGACTTGCGCTACGAAGAAGGAAAAACAATACGATGTAATTGCGATCGGCGCTGATTCAGGGTTTCTAACCTTTGGAGAACTCCCATAAATTGCTCATAATAGGTATTCAAATCGTGAATCGAGAATTTTTTTCTCATTTTTATTATATTTTGAATGATAGAAGTCATTTTAAGTATTATTATATCGATTGAAATGAATGTTATAATACATTAGCCCCTTTTAGGCTTGAAGGGATTTTGTTTTACAGAATGAAATGAGAAAGAGATTTTAAAGATTGATTCATTTTTCTTTTTGATTAAAATGAACGCTAAATTTATGATGTTGGAAAAGGCCGGTAAAGAAAATACCGAAGTAATCATGACTTTGGCTAAAGAGAATGCAGAATTATTAGGTGTCTCTTCAATTATTATCGCTTCAACGTGGGGTGGCAATGCCCGAGAGGCATTAAAGGTGTTTGATCCGAAGTCAGTGAATTTAGTGGTGGTAACGCATAATGCAAACTTCACGCCAGGAACACCGCAAGAATTTGATGAGAAATTAAGAAAAGAAATCATTGAGAAAGGCGGAAAAGTGATCACCGGAACGCTCGCATTTTCTGGAGTGCAATCTGCGTTAAATAAACAATATAATGCATTCGATTTGAGCGGACTCTACGCTCGGTTGCTCCGCGATAATTTCGGCGATGGTGTAAAAGTGTGTATCGAATGTGTGCTGATGGCATGCGATGCAGGGGTTATTCAGCCCGAGGAAAAGGTTCTAGCTATTGCGGGATCAGGCACGGGGGCGGATACCCTTTGTCTCATTAAAGCTCAAACGAGTCGTCTCTTTGGAAAATTGAAAGTAATGGCAATCTTGGCAAAACCTATGTGATTTGAGTTCTTTGGCTTCAATCATCTCTGACTTTCTCTTTTTTTTTTACATAATTCAATGAATTTTAATTCGTTTTTTTATGTTTCATCGGAAATCTTTTTAAACAAATATATTATAAAGCATATATATGGATCAATCAATAGCGTTGATCGTGGGAATTATTCTCGCTTTGATTTCAACGATCATGTTCAATATCCCGCCGATCCTTCAAAAACAAGCCTTGGATTCAATGAAGGAAGTTTCGATGACAAATATCGGCGAATCCGTGAAAAGTATGTTCAAAAACAAGCGATGGGTTATCGGTTTCATACTCGGTGTTCTTGGGGGATTACCATACACTCTATCACTCAATTATGCTGGTGTAACCGTTGTGCAACCGATAATAAATTTCGGATTGCTTATTCTTGTATGGTTTTCTCATCGTATGCTCAAAGAGGAGTTAAAATTGACTGCGAAACTGGCCATAGCGGGAATGATTTCCGTTCCGTTCTTCATTTCTTTTTCACAAGTAACGCCTCCGCAAGCGGATATGTCAACTTCGGTTGTTAGGATCACCTTTTTCGTGGCCCTTGCGTTGTTATTCATACTCGTTTTTGTTTGTATGTTGATCGGAAAGAAGAAACCGATATTTTGGGCTTTCGCTTCGGGGATCACCTTTGCAACCGGAGCCACGAGCATCCAAGCGACGGTATCTTCTATAACCTTTTTGGGCTACGATCTTGTCCAAGACTTCGAGTTTTTGATACTAAACATTTTCAATATTCCGGGCTTTCATTGGGTGCTCATTTTTGCAGCAATAAGCATATTATTGAATGTTTTAGCAACCTATTTTCTGCAAATTGCGCTTCAGAAGTCCGAAGCATCGAAAGCAGGCCCGATCAACCAAACCCTCAACAATATATTCACGGTCATAATAGGATTGGTCGTTTTCCAACAAGCTGTCGGTAATGTAATTCTTTATACGATAGGATTTTTGATTGCGCTATTTTCTGCCTTCGTATTAGCGCAGTTCCAAATTCCCCAAGCAGAAAAGACACCACAATGATGAAAATGTTAGAGATTGTTCAAACCGCTTTTTTATTTTCAATCTATTAACCGGATATATTATTTATATTATTTTCTTGGACATTCCTCGCATTTTTTTCAAAGCGCAAAACTCCATCTTTCAACCCAAACACATCCAAATCATTTGCTACAAACACCGATGCAAGATCTTTAGATAATTCGGATTGAATGACCGAAGCGTCTTCATATCGGTTGGAGATATGTGTAGCAATAACGTTTTTTACCGAAGCAGAGCGCGCAACATAAACCACATCGCCCGTAGCCATATGTTTATTCTCTTCAGCTTGGTCTTGGTGTTCCATCGCAAACGTGCATTCGGTTATCAATAGATCCCCATCTTTGGACAGCGCAATTAGGGATTCACAGACTCTCGTGTCTCCGGAATAGATAATTACAGGTCCTTTTTTTGGCGGATCTATCAAGCCCATTTCTATTGGGTTTATTGTTTGGCCATTGAATTGGATGATTTCGCCCTTGGCAATTTTTTTGTAGAGGTGGCCTTGCGGAATGCCCAATGCTTGGACCTTTTCGACGTTGAATTTTCCCGGTTTATTTGGGAACTCGATTCGAATGCCCGCAGATTTCACGGAATGATCAACTGCGCGAAGCGTAATGGAATAACGTTCCGATCGATAAACCACACCATCCTTGATTTCGGATTCTTCTTGGTGAAATTTCATGGATTTGGTCTTTCCATCATACCCTTTAGTGATATATTTTTTTACTTTCAAATCCTCGATGCCGTGGAGATTATACTCCAAAATGGTGGTCTCAGAAATGAATATTACATTCAGAAATTTTATCAAAGAAAATATAAATGAGAAAATACCATCCGGCCCGATTATCACAAGGGGTTCGGTTCTACCCTTCAAAGCAAGCGAAGCCAAAAAGCCCGGCAACCCGCTCACGTGATCCGCATGCATGTGCGAAATAAAGATAAGTGTGAACTTGTTAAATCGCAAATTTGCTTCATTGAAGGCCCTTTGGAAATCTTCACCGATATCCAAGACAATATAAGATCCATCCTCGCAGCGGATAACCGTTGCACTCAAGCGTCTTTCTTTGGTAGGGACGGCGGCGCTGGTTCCGAGAGTAAAAATCTCCATGAAAATCCACACAAATAAATCCCGGAAAGATTATAATTTTAGTGATTTCGCGATCTATCGGCACCCCATTCCTTTGCTCAAACGAGTTTATCTCATTTTTGGATAAATTCAATTCGGAAATCAAAAATAATCTTTCAGCGCTCAATTCGATGGGTAGCGAGGCTACCGGGTTTTTCAAATCGATCATGGAAGCCTCAGAAAATATGGTGGCCAGCCTAATTGCTGAATATAAAGGATATATTGAGACAAATAACGGTGCCGCTTCAGCACAGTTCAATAAAAAATCGGATGAGGTGCTCGCAAAACTCGAGACCTTGAAGGCGGAAATAACGAAGAAAATCGAAACTTCTGTTAGCGGTATTGACACGGAGTTTAAGAAGTATTTAGATGATAAATTGAAAGAAGCGGGGATATCTATCGAAGGCTTAATTAAGGATTTCCAAGGGGCATTTGATAAAGCATTTAGCGAGTCGCAGAGACAATTTAATGAGTTCGAAATCAAAAAGAAAGCCGAAATCGGAGATCTCTCTTCAAAAATCAAAGGAAATTATGAGTCTTTGAACTCAATAGTGGAGGAACAGATCGGGAAAGCCATTTCCACTATTGATCAAACCTTATCGCAGCAACAAACGAAAGCGATGGAATACAAAGCGAAAGTCAAAGCGCAAACCGAAAAGGTTGCGGATGAAGTCAACGCTTTTCTTTCCAAAACAGAGCAAGATATTGAGAACAATCTAATACAATATCGAGGAGAACTGCTTTCAATTTTGCAAGCGTTAGATAAAGAATTGACCGACGATCTCACTTCCTTAGAAACCAAATTGAAAGCAAATGTAGATGAGAAGGAGAAAACTATTCGGACAGAAGCAGAAAATTTCAAGAATTCGGTTTTGGGAAAAATAAAAGAGGTTTCAGCCCAAGTTGAGGCATCGAAACAATCGACGATAAAAAGTCTCCAAGAAACCGCAAAAAATCTTGTAGAAACCATTAATAAATCCACCGGTGAATATAATACCGAAATCCAATCTAAAGTATCAGAAATGATTTCCGATTCCGTGAAGAAAGTGCAAGATCTCGGAGCGAGCGTGAAGGCGGATGTATCAAAAGTAATAAGCGACAAACTTGAACAATTCAAAGGCGCATCTTCCAAATTCAAAGAATTCGTAACTAACGCCGTTCAAAAAGAAATTCAGCGATATAAAACCGAAGTTCGGCAGAGCCTTGAGAAGATTCAAAATTCTTACATCGAACGGGTAGAACTTTCGGGAGATGAATACCAAAAAGCCTATAACGATACCCTCAACGATATAATCATTAAACTTACAGCGGATCTGAAAAAAATTAAGCAAGACTTCGAAGCCGAAATAGAAAAGAAAACAGAGAGTCAAATAAAATCGCTGAACGATTTAAAGAATTCAATTATTGAAAAAACTAAAACTTCATCCGATTCGTTGGCTAAATCGAACACAACAATAATCAGCGAGAAGATGAAAGCTGCAGAGACCGAGATAGCCGGGAATGCGGATGGCTTTCTAACTCTATTGAACCGCTCAACCGGCGATCTGACCGGAAATGTGGAAGGCTGGGAAAAACAGCTTGCAGAAAACGCAAGTACAATGAATTCTGAATCGAAATCGATTATTTCAAAGCATGTCGAAGCGATTCATGCTCAGTCCAAACAAAAATCCGAGGCAATCAGCAAAAGCGTAGATGAGGTTAACCGCTCGCTGAATTCAAATGTGGGCTCGGCAACCTCGGGTCTGAAGGACACATGCGTGTCAATGCTCGGTGAACAACTTTCGACAGAGAAAATTCCGCTTGATCCGTTTAAGAATACCCTTGAAGGAACTAAAAAGGCAGCAATTCAATCGGTACAAGACTCGGGAGCCAAAATTTTGGAAAGCGTTTCAAACTTGCAAAATCAAATCGAGACATATATGAAAGTCTTACCTTCCACCGTTAAGGATAACTATGCAAAAGTGTCCGAAGATCTCACCAAGGCATTGAACGGTCTCAAACAGCGAATCGAAGATCTTTCCACCCAAATGTATTCGTCTTTCGGAACGAACGCAACAAAAGTATCGAAAGCGTTGGAGTCCGAGGTTCAATCAATAAGAGCAGAGATTTCAACGGATATCAATACCTCGAAATCTGTCACGAACGAATTAACAACGCAACTCATCAAACTCAACCAAACCAAAGCCGAGGAAATCAAAGCAAAAATTATTCAAATGATCAAAGAAACCGAGACCAATTTGACCGGAAAATTCAATTCCACCATAGAAAGCGCCAAAAAACCCTTGCAAAATGCTATTAACGAATCGGGTGGGCCATTAGAATTACTAAAGATTTCGTGGGATTCCATTCTCGCATCTAAACCGCTAAAAGCGGAAGCAACATGGATTATCTCGGGCTATGAAACCATTCTCGAATATATGAAAACGATGATCCAAACCGCGACCATCGATGTGTATGCAAGCATGCCCAAGTTCGATGAATTCGATTGGAAGACCATCATCGACAAACAAAAGAAAGAACACGTGAAATTCAGAATCTACACCGATGTACTATCAACCACCAATAGTAAACAGCCGCAAAAAGTTATTGAAGGCGGCATTGATTTGTATCATACGCAAACGCATTCATTTTTGGTGGTACGAAAGGACGCGAAACAGGTGTTAATCGCACCGATGGACACCGATTGGGATCGAATGATCGCTATTGTTTCTGAAGCGAATCCCTTCGTGGAAACCTTGTTCCAAATGGTGGCGGATCTCAATATGAAATTCGCAAAGAAACACAGTATCCAATAGCACTCTCCGGATTTATGAATTGAAAAGCAAAATGAAATCCAAATCTTTTTTTTATTGACATTCTTTTAAAAAATGGGATCGATGACGGAGCTTACCTCCATTCGAGAACATCTCGGACTGCGGAATGAAGAGGTGTGCAAGGTGAAGGGTACATCCTGAGATTTGGGGCAGTTTTCGGCTATAGGGCCCACCATCGAGCGGGGTACATACCGGCGATGAGATGGTGTCAGCATTTCCCATGCCGGTACATGAACCATTACCCACGGCTTGAATTGCGCGATTCGGAGTCATCCGAACCGGTCCTTGACGAGAGTTCCTCACCCGAGTATATGAATGCCTCATGCGATGAGTTTGAGAGTTAGAATATAGGATACAAATTCAAGCCACCTCTGTAACCATGACTGTACGAACGAAAAAAGGGTATAGAACGTAAAGAATAATACAAATTACGATAAAGAATGAATAATTATCGAATTTAGAACCCTCCGGATATCATCATTGAAGTTTTCAGAATCAACAATTTTTTCTACCGATAACTCCTCAAGATATTGCGTTCTTTGTTCCGGTGCCAAACTTTCCAAAATGGCATTAAGATTTTCTTTGAACTCGAGATGGTTTTCGATAAGTGAACAAATGGTCTCATTTTGTTTGTAAATCGTCTCAACCGACAAGCCCGACCCGCGAATTCCATCCATTTCCCGCAGTATGAGCCGATAATGGTCAAACATTACTTGGTCGAACACGATGCACGGAGTTAAAATGAGATGCGGGTGTTTGATTAACGGAGATAAAGTTGCCAAGTCGGTTCCGCAATAATTTTCCCGGAGTTCATTCAACCCGATTACAACGCCTTTGAAAAACCCTTTCTTTTTTACGTGTCCTTTTTTCACATTGTTAATCTCGACTTCTTGGCCCAATTCCAAACTGCTTTCAATTTCTTTGGCCGCAATTTTGCCGTCGTTGATATAATCAACGAGTTGGCCGAGGATCGTTTGTCGGATGTAAAAACATAACCAACACGGGGATATGGAGCGGGTTAATGCTACCCTTTTTATCTTCTCCATGACAGATTCAAACGGAACTTCTAGGCAATATAGAGGCGATGGAACCAGAGGGACGAGATATTGAAGTTTATCTCTCAATTTACTCTGAATTTCTGACCCAAATTTGCCGAAAGTGAAATTTACGGGTTGAACAAAAACGCCTCTTTTCATCATCATGATAATTGCGATCAGGTCAGCGAACCGACCGAACGACTGTCCCAAGAGCATCTTTGAGGATTCCATTGGAAGGCCTTGGAGATATGCTTCGATTTGTTGTTCGTAAAGAAAGGATTTTTGTTCTCTGATTTCTACGAAGAGATGGAAATCTGGTTTATTCAAATTGATTTTCAAATTTGGAAATGCTTCAGCAAGCTTTTCTCCAATATATTTACTGATTTCCGGACTCTGCATCTGATAGGATTTAACCCGTCGGGAGGATACACCAAAACTGCGGATCGATTTGTTCTGAACCAATCGATGTGTAAGCACCTTAATCGCTAATTCGGAAATTTTGTCAATATCCGTTGAACACTCCGCTGCAACCGAAAAATGTAAAAGGCCGATAACAAACTTTGAAGCGATTATTGCCTTTTCTATCTGCTCGGGGTCAATATAAAAATAGATCCGACCGAATTCGCGAACAATGTGTGTGTATGCAATTCCAAATCTTCTATAAATAGCTGCGGCATTGCGAATGAGTTGATTTTCCATCCGGAGCCGAACTTTATCAGATTTAATCCCGATTTCGTTGTAGTGAAAAATGATGATGTTATAAGCGAATTCGGACATATATATTTAATGAAAGCATCGCAAGATATAAAATTAATCGGTAATTTTTGCCTATTTTGACGAAAGAGAATTATGAAGGTTTTTTTAATTAGAGGTTAAAACGTTATTAACAAATATAAAT
>CAZUTM010000106.1:8261-15844 GCA_964623665.1 uncultured archaeon | reverse complement strand
GAATATGAGGCATATTGTTGGACGGCTCACGGAAGATTTCCCACAAACTCACAAGCATGGCCGGGTGGAGCCCATCCTTTCGGATTATTGGATATTTCGGTAGTTCATAATGGAGAAATTTCCAGTTACGGAATCAATAAAAGATATCTCGAAAATTACGGATATAAATGCACATTATTCACGGACACCGAAGTTATCGCGTATTTGTGGGATCTTTTCATCAGAAAGCAGAAACTGAGTCATGAAACCTCTGCCAAGATTTTGGCGGCACCATTTTGGAATGAAATCGATGCTATGCCTCAAGATAAAAAAGAGTATTACACAAAAATGAGGATGATCTACAGCAGCGCATTATTGAATGGGCCATTCAGTATCGTAGTGGGGTTCAGCAATATGATGGTTGGTTTGAATGATCGTATTAAATTAAGACCTCTGGTCGCGGCGAAAACCAAAAACACATTGTTTCTTGGTTCAGAAGAAAGTGCGATCCGAGAGGTGTTAGGAGATAGAACATTGGAAAAAATTTGGACACCAAAAGGTGGAGAACTCGTGATAGGGAGGGTTAAAAATGCAAACTAATTTATCACCGGAATTCGAAATTATAAGAGATGAGTCCAAATGCATCTCGTGTCAAGTGTGCACAAGACAATGCGCTAATGATTGTCACGAATTTGATTCTGAAAACGATTGCGTTATTTCAGATAGTAAAAATTGCGTAGCTTGTCAAAGATGCGCTACACTTTGTCCTACGGGTGCGATTAGAATTGTAAAGACCGAACGAACTTTCAGACCAAATGCGAACTTTTCGGCAGATCAGATTAATGATATCTTCAAACAAGCGGAGACCGGGGGAGTATTGCTTGCGGGAATGGGTAATCCTCAACCATTGTACAGTTATTTTGATAATATCGTTATTAATGCATCTCAAGTGACAAACCCTTCAATTGACCCATTGCGAGAACCGATGGAATTGAGAACCTTTCTCGGAAGAAAGCCGGATCACATCGACAGCCCGACTTATCCACAATTGAAATTGGATATTCCGATCATGTTCTCTGCGATGTCATATGGATCAATTAGCTTGAATGCACATGCATCACTTGCGAGGGCAGCCAAAGCGCTTGGAACCTATTATAACACCGGAGAAGGTGGATTACATAAAGATTTGTATGAATACAAAGATAATACCATTGTCCAAGTTGCATCCGGTCGATTTGGAGTCCATAAGAGATATCTTGATGCTGCTGCAATGGTTGAAATCAAAATCGGACAAGGTGCAAAACCCGGAATCGGAGGACATTTACCCGGAGAAAAGGTGAGTGTCGAAATTTCAGAAACACGAATGATTCCGATGGGTTCAGATGCAATTTCACCGGCACCGCATCATGATATTTATTCGATTGAAGATCTCTCTCAATTGATTTATGCATTGAAAGAAGCAACGGAATATAAGAAGCCAATCAGCGTTAAAGTAGCAGCAGTTCACAATATCGCACCCATCGCTTCAGGAATCGTTCGTGCAGGTGCAGATATTGTCGCCATTGATGGAATTCGGGGAGGAACCGGTGCTGCGCCGAAAATCATTCGGGATCACGTTGGAATCCCAATCGAACTTGCGATTGCGGTTGTGGATGAGCGATTAAGAAAGGAGGGAATCAGAAACCATGCATCTATCATCGCTGCAGGAGGCATAAGAAGCAGCGCGGATGTGATAAAAGCGATCGCGTTAGGAGCGGACGCGTGTTATATCGGGACTTCCGCTTTATTGGCATTGGGATGCCATCTCTGCCAGAAATGTTATACCGGAAAATGTAATTGGGGAATTGCCACACAAGATCCGATGTTAACAAAACGATTGAATCCAAATATAGGCGCAAATAAATTAATCAATTTAATGCGTGCATGGACTTTGGAAATCAAAGAACTTTTAGGCGGCATGGGAATTAATGCATTAGAATCATTAAGAGGAAATCGTGAACATCTAAGAGGAATTCATATGGAAGAATACGAACTGAATCTCTTGGGTATCAAATCCGCGGGAGTTGCATGGTAAAACAAAAGGAGGAAAAAACAATGAAAAGAATCGTAATTCACGAAGAATATTGTATCGGTTGCAGACTTTGCGAGATCCATTGCTTAGTCGCACATTCGAGATCGAAGAAAATCCTGAAGGCATTCAAAGAGGAGTTGAATCTCAAAGAAGCGATCCCTAGAATTGTCGTGGAACAGAAAGGATCTTTGTCATTCGGAATGCCGTGTAGACACTGCGAAGAAGCAGAATGTCTTGGTGCTTGTATGACCGGTGCCCTTTATCAAGACGAAAAAACGGGAGCCATTCTTTGGAAAGAGGATAAATGTGTGGGATGCAATATGTGCATCATGGTTTGCGAATACGGTGCGATTAAGCGAAATCCGAAAGAGCACAAGATTGCATCGAAATGCGATCTCTGCGTGGGCGCGGGAGAAGACATGCCTGTTTGTGTGAAAAAATGTCCAAATGAAGCACTTACATACGAAGAAGTGGAGGAAGACTCACAATGAATCAATATGTAATTATCGGAAGCGGATTTGCCGGGATCTGGGCAATCCAAGGCATTCGGGAACATGATCAAGAAGGAAAAATCATAATGATTTCAAAAGAACCGAATTATTCCAGACCGCTGATCTCGTATTATCTCGGAGGAAAGGTTAAGAACGAAAATATGATTTATAGAGGTAAGGATTACTTTGAAAAACACAGAGTTGAACTCAAAGTCAATGCGGAGGTCGTCGGGATAGATACGAAAAACAACACGGTGTCATTGAAAACCGGTGAAAAAATCTCGTACACGAAACTGTTAATCGCAACGGGAGGCATTCCTATTGTTCCGCAAATCGATGGAATCAATTCAAAAGGAGTATTCACGTTCCTCACAATGGAAGATGCAGATAAAATCAAAAAATACGTAGCTGAAAAAGGACTCAAATCGGCCGTGGTGTTGGGCGGGGGTCTGATCGGCCTTAAGGCTGCAGAAGCGTTAATGGATTTGGGATTGAAAATCTCGATAATAGAACTTGCCAATCGCATTTTAAGCGCAACATTCGATGAAAAAGCATCAAAAATAATTCAAGAGGCATTGGAAGCTCAAAATTGCAAAGTCTATATAGAAAATACCGTCGAAAAAATTAATCCCGATAATGAAAATACCATAAAATCCGTGAAATTAAAGGACGGGACAGAAATCTCTACGCAATTACTTATTGTCGCTATTGGAGTCAAGCCCAATTTAGAAATGGTAAAAGGATCACCCATAAAAGTGGAGAAAGGTATTGTTGTGAACAAATACATGCAGACATCTGTTGAAAATGTTTATGCCGCGGGTGATGTTGTCCAATTCGATAAATGGGTAGTTGCAATCTTGCCTTTGGCCACAAAACAAGGATTAATCGCGGGTATCAATATGTCAGGCGGTAAAAAGTCCTATCAAGGAAGCATGCCCATGAATTCTGTTGAATTATGTAATATCCCCACAATTTCATTCGGAATTACAGATCCAAAGGAAAACAAGCACGAATATGAAATTTTGGAAAAATATAGGCCGAACGAACAGCGATACAGAAAAATCATCCTTAAAGAAAATGTTATTGTTGGGGTCATCATGGTAAAGGAAATAGATCGCGCAGGTATCTATATGGGGCTCATCCGGGATAAGGTAGATGTTTCCAATTTTAAAGACAATCTATTAAAAGATGATTTTGGATTGATCAGTCTTCCGAAAGATTATCGAAAGAAGCATCTGGTCAAAGGAGAAGTCTTAGAAATCTAAAGCGAGAACAATAGAGGTGACCAAAAAATGAAAATTGATGCAAAAGGTATCCCATATAAAAAATTAAATGAAGAAATCCGAACGGCCTTGAGAAATGGTGAAAAACAGATTGAATTAGTGAATGTCAATGGGCAACGATACATTGGCGATAATCTTGGAGAAAAAGCCACGATCACAATTAACGGAACCCCCGGTAATGATCTTGGATTCGTGATGGAAGGCCCAACCGTGATAGTCAACGCAAACGGTCAAGATGGAATCGGCAATACAATGGGAAGCGGAAAAATCGTGATTAAAGGAAATGCGGGAGACATCTGTGGTTACGCTATGCGCGGAGGCAAAATATTCATTAAAGGCAATGTAGGCTATCGATCCGGAATCCATATGAAAGAATATGAAAATAACAAACCAATCATCGTAATCGGAGGTCAAGCGGGTGATTTTCTTGGCGAATATATGGCGGGAGGAATCATCATTGTGCTTGGAATGAATGGCGATCCTAAAGAGATTGTAGGTAATTATTGCGGTACTGGGATGCATGGAGGAAGAATGTTCATCTACGGAGAAGTCCCGCATTATAAATTGGGCAAAGAACCAAAGATATCCTCGCTAACCGAAAATGAAAAGACCGAATTGGAAGCCATTCTTAAAGAATATTGTCAAGATATGGACATCCCAATGAGTTTCGATTTGAAAAAATTCATTAAATTAGAACCGGGTTCCAAGCGACCCTATGGAAAATTATATGCGTATTAGGTGAAGTAAATAAATTAATCGCCACAAATAAGGTTTACTCACCCATTTTTTTATTTTAATAATAACTCTTATTTAAAATCGCACCTTTACTAAATAAATTATTGCAGAATTTAAGAAGAATTGTTGAAGAAGGGAAAAATTATGCGAAAGATCATTATGGTCACTGGTGGTGTAATGTCCGGTATTGGAAAAGGCATTACAAGTGCCAGCATTGGAAAATTATTCCAGTTTCGAGGGTTCAAAGTCTCGATATTAAAAATCGACCCGTACCTCAATGTAGATCCCGGAACCTTGAACCCAATCGAACATGGAGAATGCTTCGTTACCGAAGAAATATTTGAATTCAATCCGCTTCATATTGAAAATTGCGGCCCTTTCACGTCCACACGAATTGCCGAATTAGATCAAGATTTTGGAACCTATGAACGCTTTTTGGGTGTAGACATCCATCCATCTCACAATATTACATCGGGTCAAATTTATTTATCTACGATTTTAAAGGAAAGGCAAGGAGAATATCTCGGAAAAACCGTACAGATTATTCCTCATTGTACCAATGAGATAAAAAATCGAATAAAACGAATGGCCGAAGAAGAAGATCTCGATGTGCTTATTATTGAATGCGGAGGCACGGTGGGAGATCTTGAATCAGTTATCTTTTTAGAAGCATTTAGACAACTGAGATTGGAACTCAATAAAGAAGATACCGCCCTTATCCATGTTACATGGGTTCCGTATTCAAGAAATGTTGGAGAATTGAAGAGTAAACCAACACAACACTCTGTGAAATCTCTCTTATCCGCCGGTCTTCAAGCCGATGTTTTAGTCTGCAGATCCGAAATCGAACTCAATGATCATGTGAAAGAAAAAATCTCCATGTTTTCGAATGTTCCGAAAAGTGCGGTAATCTCAAACCCGGATGTTAAATCCATATACCAAGTCCCGCTTTTATTTGAGAAGCAAAAACTAGGCGATTATTTATCCAACCTGCTTCGATTGACCCCAAAACTCATCGAATTTTCCGATATTACCAATTATACCTCTTGGGATAAGATGGTTCAGTCATACATTTCGGATAAGAAAAGGAGCATTCGAATAGGAATGCCGGGAAAATATATGGAAATTCGGGACTCATACGTTTCAATTTTAGAAGCATTTCATCATTGTGAAGCTAAAACCCAAACAAAAATCGAGATTGTGTTTATCGATACCGAAAAGGCCAATTTTAGGGATTTGGTAAAAGCTTGTGATGGAATTTTGCTTACGCCCGGATTCGGTTCACGAGGCGTCGAAGGAATGATTGAATCAGCCATCATCGCCTTAGAAAATAAAATCCCATACTTGGGTATCTGCTTCGGTTCTCAATTGCTTTTTGTAGCATTTATGAGAAAATACATGGGCTATACCGATGCCAATTCAACAGAAATCAACCCGAACACAACGCATCCCGTAGTGAGTATGATGGATGAACAAAAAAATGTGATTGCAAAGGGGGGAACGATGAGACTCGGTGCCCACACAATCAAAATAGTAGAAGGAACTAAGATCCATCAAGCTTACGGTGCTTTGACGATAAGAGAGCGATTCCGACACAGATTCCATATTGTTGAATCCTATATCGATGAAAAAGCAAAACAATTGGGAATGAAAGTGAGTTCGAGAGATGAAACCGGTAAAATCGTGAACTCGATTGAAATCGACGGAGATAATTGGGTAGTGGGAACTCAATTCCATCCGGAATATAAATCTAGGCCGTGGAAACCTTCTCCGATATATCTCAGCTTTGTCGAAGCGGTTATTAAGAAAAAATACAACACCGAAAGTAAATAAAACAAAAAAAATTAAATACTCGAAAATTTACCTTTTTTCTTTGAACTTTTTCATTGTTTGCTTTCGCACGTTCTATTTCAATTGCATCTTGAACTTCAAAATCAAATTCATCAGTCTCGGCTAACGTCTCGATAAAAAAATCTTAATATATAAAATTATTGGTGGAGAAAGTGATTAGAAGAAATTAAAATGAGGAAAATAACCTTTTTCTAACTAGATTTCAAGATTTTTTTTTTTTGAAGTGATGGATTCACTCACATTACAAGAAAAAACTTTTATTTTTTGTGATTTAACTCATTCTGATGCACAATCAAACCGGATCAATTGGAGAGATCTTCGGTTCTACAAACCCGTTTCGTATAACCTTAAAATTAAATGAAGTAGTAAAACGTTCGGATTATATTGAGACAAATCATGAAGAAAAATATCATATTTTTAAGGTAAACCGGTTGTGGGAGGATAAAAAAGGATCTTTTGCCGAACTTATTTGTATTGGGGAACCACCCCAAACTCCTTTCTCTTTTTCATGCATTTTTAAATTTGCGCAACAATCTCGAATCGAGAAGGTGCTCGGAATCAAAAACGACCCGTGGAACTCTTTATCCCTTGGCAAATTATACAAAACAAATATCGAGGTTTACCTTCCCATTAAAAATTTTGGCCGAATCTTTATTACGGGAAAATCTGGGTCTGGAAAATCATATACGGTCGGGGTTCTTATCGAGGAAATGTTAAGAAGGAGGATCCCCGTAGTAATTATCGATAGGCACGGAGAATATGCTTCTTTAAAAGTTAAAGATTCGCGAAATCCGCCTCCAATATTCAATGAGTTTGAAAAATGCAGTCAGGATTTTGTTACAGCAAAGGATACGCATGATGATACTCCAAAAGCAAATATTCAGCAAGAAAATCAACACCCGAATGTAGAAATAGAAGCGGAATTTTTTTTACCAGATATTCCGGAACCATCTGATGAAAGCGATCAAGATTTTAACCGAAATGAAGCGAATCAAAACGAAAACGCTCAAAATCAAAGCGAAGACAGCAACAATGAAATCAAAAACGCTCAAAATCAAAGCGAAGACAGCAACAATGAAATCAAAAACGCTCAAAATCAAAGCGAAGACAGCAACAACGAAATCAAAAACGCTCAAAATCAAAGCGAAGACAGCAACAACGAAATCAAAAACG
>CAZUTM010000106.1:0-8161 GCA_964623665.1 uncultured archaeon | reverse complement strand
AAGACAGCAACAACGAAATCAAAAACGCTCAAAATCAAAGCGAAGACAGCAACAATGAAAGCGGAAGCATGCAAAAGGAGGAAGAAAATGCACAAACACCGAGAAGTAATGCAAATGGCAGAGAAAAAGCAAAAATCGACGGGTGGGATGGAAATTACGGTTTTAGCAAGATGATAATTGAGTTTGCCGATCTCAAAATAAATAAAAATGCAGATCTCGGAATCGATATTCTCCTCAAGGCCGACCCTTCTATCCTCATAGATTTCGGACAATGTTCAATCGTAAATTTAGCGGGGTCCGAAATCGAATACCAAGAATCGGTGGTGTCAAAATTACTCAATACTTTGTATTATGCATCAGTTCGGAGACAAATTCCACCCTTTTTCCTTTTTATTGATGAAGCCCATGTTTTTGCCGGGAAGAAGGAGACCGAATGCGTGAAAATGATCAAGCTATTTGCGCAAGAGGGAAGAAAATTCGGAGCAAATGTCGTAATCATTACACAAAAACCCCAATTGTTGGATACTACAATTAGAAGTCAAGCGGGAACATGGATCATTCATAAATTAACGGATGTGAATGATATAAAACTTGCAATTTCAAGTTCGGAAGGGCTTTCGATGGAAAACGCCGACGACATTTCGAGTTTGGCGCCCGGGCAAGCAATAATCACGGGAGATGCCGCGCCATTAGCACCCATTTTTATCAATGTTCGCAAGCGATATACAATACACGGCGGGGCGGGCTATAATGTGATGGAAGCGGTAGAGAATGCGGAAACTTTCTCAAACACCGAACTTAAAAAGCGATTACTCGAAAAACTAATGGAAAATCAAGCGGAAACTAAACAAATTCCACTGCCGACCGGTAAGCCGCAAATTCAAGCGTCGAATCAAAACAATACTCTCGAGAATGAAGAGAAAAAGATGTTATCAGAAAAAATCTCCGAATTGAATGAAAAAGTTAATTCGCTGCAAAAAGAATGCGTTAGTCTGAAGGCGGATCTCGAAAAGAAACAAGAACAAATTCAAGAAGCATGGAAGAAAGTGAACGAAAAGAATAAGGAAATTGTAGATTTAAAGAATTCGAGAGGTACAGACCCTATTATTCAGAAATATAAGCAAGAAATCAAGGATCTCACCGAAAAGTTAGAAAAAGAAAAGAAAAGGGCGGATGAAGCGGTTGATCTTGCTGAAAAATTGATTGCGAAAATTAAAGCAAAGAAATGAAGGAATTTCGATTATTTTTTTTAGGCTCGCGGGTTTTTTTCACTCATGCAATACGAACCGCGCAAAATTGAAGAAAAATGGCAGAAAGCGTGGACAGAACGCAAGGTGTTCGAGGTAAACAAATCGGATTCCAAACCAAAATATTACGTTTTGGAGATGTATCCCTACCCAAGCGGGTCTCTTCACATGGGCCATATGAGAAACTACTGTCTGGGTGATGCGGTAGCAAGAATCAAACGCATGCAAGGATATAATGTCTTAAAGCCGATTGGCTATGACAGCTTCGGATTGCCGGCAGAAATGGCAGCAGTTCAAGAGGGAATTCACCCAAAAATAACTACCGAACGAAATATTAATACGATCAGAAGTCAAATGAAAGCAATAGGCTTGGCATACGACTGGCGCCGGGAATTATCAAGCATCGAAGTGGATTATTACAAATGGAATCAATGGCTGTTTTTGAAGATGTATGAAAAAGGCTTGGCCTATCAATCTGAAAGTCTTGTAAATTGGTGCGAATCTTGTCAAACGGTTTTAGCCAACGAACAAGTCCATAACGGCAAATGTTGGCGATGTTCCACCCAAGTAGTTCCCAAAAATCTGAGACAATGGTTTTTTAAAATTACGAAATATGCCGAAGAATTGCTCAATGAATTGGACAACCTTGATTGGCCGGAAAAGGTAAAAGCTATGCAAAGGAATTGGATCGGTCGAAGTGAAGGAACGATTATTGAGTTTGAAGTCAAGGATACAAAGGAAAAGATCCCGATCTTTACCACCCGTGCAGACACCATTTTCGGAGTGACCTTCATGGTCTTTGCAGTAGAACATCCATTAGTCAAGAAATGGGTTTCCGGGACAAAATATGAAGCGGAATACCAAAAATTGTTTGATGAGGTCATCAAAGATGACAGATTTCACCGAACTGCTGAAGATACCGAAAAGAAAGGGATGTTCATAGGAAAATATGCAATTAACCCGATGACCGGTGAAGAGTTTCCGATTTATATCGGGAATTTTGTTATTTATGAATATGGTGCCGGAGCGGTAATGGCGGTTCCCGCTCACGATCAACGAGATTTCGAGTTTGCCAAACGTTTTAATATTCCGATCAAAGTGGTTATTCAACCGTTCGATGGCTACAAATTTGAGGCAGAAAAAATGAGCCGTGCGTTTGTTGATGATGGGACTTTGGATAATAGTGGGCAATATACAGGCTTGTCGAATAGAAATGCAATCCGGATTATTTCGGAAGACTTACAGAAGATGGGGAAAGGGGGCCCAACAGTAAATTATCGATTGCGCGATTGGCTACTTTCTCGACAGCGATATTGGGGCACGCCTATTCCAATGATATATTGTGATAAATGCGGCGTTCTTCCGGTTCCCGAAAAAGATCTTCCGGTTATTCATCCTTTGGATGTGAAATTTACTGAAGGCAATCCATTAGCTACAAGTGAATCCTTTGTAAAAGTGAAATGTCCCAAATGCGGAAAGATGGGAAGAAGAGAAACCGATACGATGGACACCTTCGTTGACAGTTCGTGGTATTTCTTCGCATTTTGTTCCTTACCTGAAGTGCGAAAATCTAAAATGGTTGATTTTGAAGATGTAAAATATTGGGGTCCCGTGGACCAGTATATCGGAGGTGTGGAACATGCAGTTATGCATCTCTTGTATGCAAGGTTTTTCACCAAGGTGATGAGAGATCTTGGTTTGGTCCCTTTCAATGAACCCTTTAAAGCGTTGTTTACTCAAGGTATGATAAATAAACCTCATCCATTCGATCCGGACACCAATCGATTCTTAATACGGGTAAAACAAGAGGATGGAAGCTATACAACAGAATACGATTTGGAAAAAGGAATTGTGAAGGCATCTGGGAAACCATTTGTGTGGAAATCCGCAAAGATGTCAAAAAGTTTAGGAAACGTGGTTTCGCCGATGGAAACAATTGAAGAATTTGGCGTAGATGTTTCAAGATTATTCATCTTATATGCAGCAAATCCCGAAAAAGAAATCGAATGGAGCGACCAAGGTATAAAAGCGGTTCAAAGAATCGTGCTCGATTTATGGGACATGCTCACCACCACAGAAATCAAAACCCGAAAGAAAAAATCGTGGTTTGATGATTGGATGAAACACCAGATCCAAAAAACCATCAGAGATGTCAACGTGAACATGAGCAAATGGGCATTCAGAGACCTTATCGGAAATATCTTTGATCTTTGCGAATCACTGAAAATCTATCTGGAGGTGGGAGTCACCAAAAAAATCTTGGATGAAGCAAGAACCACCATTATAAAATTACTCAACCCATTCATCCCTCACTTCTGTGAAGAGATTTGGTCGTTATATGGAAATACCGAATTGATGGTGGACCAACCATGGCCAAAAGAAGATGAAACCCAAATGAATCCCGAAATGGATTTATGGATGGAATTCATCACGAATATGGTCTTTGATTATAAGAACATCACCAAAATCATTCCGTTTACACCGAAGAAGGCGACCATTATTATTGCGGATGAATGGAAAAACAAAGTGGTTCGCAGTGTCCTTGAACAAATTAAAAATCAGACCGCATTGAAAGAACTCATCGGGAATATCATGAAGGACCCCGAACTCAAGCAATACGGGAAGATTATTCCGCCCATGATTAAAAGAGTAACCGAAAACCCGGGTAAATTTGCGGTTCCTTTTGAGACTCAAGCGAAAGAATTGGAATTCTGTAATTCGAATCTTGAATTTATTCAAAAGAGGTTCGGAATCGAAATAGTCTTCATTTCGGAGACAGAATCCAAAGATCCGAAAGCGAAAAATGCGCTTCCCGGAAAACCGAGTCTGTTATTAGAATAATCTGTCCACATGATTTTTTTTGTTTATATTTTTTGGCATCAAGCCAAATTCTAAAAAAATTAACAAAGTTCAGATGAATTCCTAATGAAAACAAACGAGTTTAATGAGAATTCAAAAAAAAATGTTGCGCTATTTACTCCAGACTTCGATAAAATGATAGAGATCGTGTTCTGGAACAGTTTGGGATTTTTCTTTTACGGCTTTTTGATGGCCTATGTTTCGATGCAGATTTTGGAGACATCCGGCTTAGAACTCGGTATTGTGTTTTCCGTACAAGTCGTTGGCGGAATTATTAGCGGTCCAATAGCAGGCTTCCTCACAGATAAGTTTCAAAAAAAGAAATTGGTGCTCTTCGGTGCGAACGGCCGAGCCATTGCATACATCGCAACATATTTTGCAATATTCTTTAGAAATTATTTGCTTCTTCTCATCAGTGTATTCTTGTTGGGCTTTCTCGTTGGATTCTTTTGGACGCCCTTTGATGCTCTTGTCTCGGAAAAATCCAGTAAGGATTGTCGATCTCTTGCGTTTGGCAAAAGAAGCGGAAAAATAGGGACGGGCAATTTACTTGGAACAATTATTGGCGTGGCGATCTTTTCATTGGGTAATTTTATCGACCCAAATAACTTTTTAATCGTTTATTTTCCATTAATCATTTACGCTGCCTCAAATATGTACGGGGGATTCATTTTTAATAAATATACTGACGAATCCATGAAATATGATAATTATATTAAAGAAATTCAGAAAGATGCAGAAATATTATGTGTAGAGTCCACCATAGGCATGGAACAAGAGATTAGAATGCAAAAGCAAAAAATTAATACAATGATCCCGCTTTCTTTTGGCTTGATGCTTTTACTTCTCGGTTTTCTTATATCGAAAGTGAATCAATCAATTACCCAACCGCTCATCCAAGCATACATCATACGAAATTTAGAAGATAATCCGACCCTTGTAATGTTCGCATCATTTCCGGGAGAAGTGTTGGCACAACTTATTTCTCCGATCTTGGGAGAAAAAGCGGATAGGGTAGACCCCATAAGGGGAATGGCATTTGTTTGCTTTTTCGGCGCCTTAAACACGTGGTTGTTGATCAGTACACATTCATTATTCATTTTCATGGTTTTACTGATATCGGATCTCACACTTTCCAGAACGGGTGAACTAATCCTTCAGAATTTTCTCAGCAGAGTGAGCAAACAACATAGAGGCAAATTGTTCGGAATAAGAAGGTCCATAACAGATGTTGGCGGCGCAAGTGGACCCATAATAGGTGGACTCTTATGGGATACCCGAGGCATGAGATCGCCTTTTATTACCTCGATATATATTGAATTATCTCTCATATTTGTTCATATTCTTGCAATTCGATTGCTTTCCGATAACTTGGCCGAGAAAACTATAAACTTAGATAAACAATGAATTGAGGCAAATACCACGCAAAAGATTCAAATTGGAGGGTTGTGTTTTTTTTATAGATCGAAATGGTTTTAGAGGGATTGGGAAAGAATCTTGATTCGATAATCAGAAAGATTCGGGGGCTTCCGGAAATCGATAAAGAAGCCATAATGGGCGTTATTCAAGAACTCCAAAGAGCGCTTTTAACTGCAGATGTAAATGTTGCCATAACATTCCAAGCCACCGAAGCGATTAAGAAGCGTGCAATGGACGATAAGATCCCCGAAGGTATCTCTCGCAAAGAGTACATTATTAAAATTTTACACGATGAACTTGTTAAGATTTTGGGCGGAGATCCCGAAAAAGCCAAAAAAACTCGAATAAAATCCGGAAAAGAAAATATCATCTTGCTGGTCGGTATCCAAGGTTCGGGAAAAACCACCACGATCGGTAAATTGAGCAAAATATACAAAAATAAAGGGTTTAAAGTAGCATTAGTGTGCACAGATACATGGCGACCCGGTGCATATGACCAATTAAAGCAGTTATCTGAAAAAGTGGGTGTGAGGATCTTTGGTGATCCTACCGATAAAGATGCGCTATCGCTGGCAAAGAGAGGGATAAAACACTTTACCGGGATGAAGGATGCACAAAAACCAGATATCATTATCATAGATACTGCAGGTCGCCACAAAGAAGAAACGGAATTGATGGAAGAGGTCAAAAAAATTGAACAAATTGTTAAGCCCGATGAAGTCATCTTGGTCATCGATGGAACCTTAGGCCAGCAAGCATTTAAGCAAGCCAAAGCATTTGCCGAAGCGACCGATGTCGGTGCAATCATAGTGACCAAACTCGATGGGTCCTCTAAAGGAGGTGGTGCTCTTTCCGCGGTCGCGGCAACGGGTGCACCCATTCGATTTATCGGTGTCGGTGAGAAAGAAGACGATTTGGAAGAATTCAATGCTACGAGATTTATCGGAGCCCTTATGGGTATCCCCGATATGGAAGGCTTATTAGAAAAAATTGAAGAAGCGAATTTAGAAGCTGACGAAAGCCAAGTAAAAAGAATTATGTCGGGAAAATTCACATTGGATGATCTCTATTTCCAATTACAGCAGTTTAAAAAATTGGGCCCCTTCAAAAAGATTTTGGGCATGCTCGGCGGTCAAAATATCCCCGAAGAAATGAAAGATATGGCAGAGGGACAACTCGATTTCTGGAAAATTGCTTTGTCATCCATGACCAAAGAAGAAAAGGAAAATCCGGATCTGATAAGAAAAACCAGAATAGACAGAATCGCAAGAGGATCGGGATGCAGCTATACACAAATCAAGCAACTGCTAAAACAATACGACCAAATGAAAAACATGATGAAGAATATGATGAATCCCAAAGGAAGAGGGAAACCCGGAAAGGGTGGAATGCCAAGAATGCCACCCGGAATGCCGGGAATGCCCGATATGGGCGGTATGGGCGGAATGGGAGACATCATGAAAATGGCCCGTGAAGCGAAAAAAGAAATGCGTCAAGGAAAAAAGCCCAAAAAATGATTTCTTTAATTTTTTCTCGGGTTCCCGGCGGTTTTGGAAACTTTCTGAAGCAATCAATCCATATTCCTATCAAACTAACGGGTATAGAAACAATATAATACGATTTTCAATAGAAATAATTTGTTGCTCTGCATTGAATTTATAATTTCAAAAAGTTGAAATCATTGTAATTGTTGCGTTGGTCTTGCATCGATTTTTTGAATTAATAGAGTTAAAAAACTACTAAAAAGGGGTTAATATTGCTGAATACTCTAATTGTTTTAACGGACACGTTTCCGATTCCCGGCAGAAAAGAATTTGACGCCGGCACGGTAAGCTTTGAGTTCAATCAATTCGTGCACATATTGCGCGCCTTTTTCCTCACGTCAAATGCAATCAGAAAAGAACGAAAGATCTTTCTTGTAATCCATCAAGAAAAAATAGTCGTGAAAATCGACGGCAATCATTTGCGTTATTTAGCGGCTGATTTCAGAACCGCGGGTGCAATCATCGTTAATTTTCTTCAGATAATCTATCCGGCATCAAATAAAAAAGTAATGATCAAAAAAAGAGAAATTTTACAACGAAAAGGTTCGGTACTCGCTTCTCCCGGTATTATAATTGATAGAAGTCAAATTTTAACCATCGAGTCGATCATCGAACCCTTTTTGTCGAATTTATATAGGCTAAGTATCGATACACATACCATTACTCAAGGAAATAGTGTCGACATCCAAGAATTGCCGCTTAATCGGCCGCTGCATTTATTGATTGATTTGTCGGCATTTTCGGGTGGTGTGGATCATCCGATACAAATCGGCATCGAAAACAGATCTTTAAAAATGATAAAGAAATTGGGGGAAGATGGCCTAACCTTCTCCGAACAAATCTTATGGCTCAATTATCTCGAAGACAACCTTCAATAAGCATAAGTTTTATCAAGTTTCGGTTTTTTTCTGAGATGTGATTATTTACAAAAACGCTTACCTCTACCGAAGGGGAATGATCAATAAAGGACACGTTTTGGTCGAACACGGCAAAATTTCGGCAATATATTATTCGGAACAAGGAATACCTTCAAATATTATCCCGGATGAGATAATACAATGCAAAGATGCCTATTTAATACCGGGATTCATC
>CAZUTM010000105.1:5741-15945 GCA_964623665.1 uncultured archaeon | reverse complement strand
TCATCTGAAAGATGTAAAAGAGAAGCAATGGTATAAACATCAAGAGCACATACCACGCTTTCCAATCAGAAAGAAGTGAAGATTTGAAATTATACACGATATACCCGCGCTCAATCACGGTTTCCAGCGATGCCCCATCCGTGGAGAAAACATTCAAAGCGGAAAAGAAATACCGGTAGCGTTCGGGAATAGTATAGACAAAATCTACAAGCGGAACCGTAAATTCCACCGGGGGCAGTACTATTGTGATTATTCCGAAGCTTAAGCCCAAAAATAAGAAGATTAATGAAATTTTAAATCCAAATCGGATGAATCGATGAAATCCTCTCCCGTACATCGAATAAATCCATTTTAACATATCTCTGGAATAGAAGTCTCTGACATATGCCCATTTTTCCGGAATCCTCTGCATATAGAACCCGGTGGTGGTGATATTAAACTCCATTGTCCGTTTATAGAACGCGGAATGATAAAGCGGAAGAATTAACCCTGCAATAAAGATTCTGGTTGTCCACCACAACTCTGTTGTTAATATAAGAAAGAAAGGAATAAAAAGAAGCGACCAAACAATAGCATAATAGGAACGGGGCGTTCGATAAATTACCCAATTGGGATGCTGTTGACCTTTTTCGATTGCGACAATTTCTTCTTTGGAATATTGGTTGAAAAGCGGCATGAGTGGTATAGAAGCAGCACCATCAAAAACCTTTTTCTTTGATTTTCCGAAACGCTTTGTAATACAAAATTATATAAGCTAATTTTATCCATTTTATTTTAGGAAAAAGAGGAGAAGCTGATGGATTATTATACCCTTTCCATTGTGTTGAACCTTGCCGCGTTCGGATTCTTTTGGTTTTTCTTTCAAATGTATAAGCGGCAAATGGTGAAAAAACAAGAACGCAACCTTGACATCATGAAAAGCGACAAAGTCTCGAAAACTATCGATCGGTTCTTCATTGCTGAAGAGCGCGAAGCCCAAAGACAAAAACATGCTGCAATTGAACGCTATATTAAAGAAGTCGAAGCATCAATTGCAGAAAAGGTAAAACAAAAGGAAATGCGTGCCAAAAAAGAGTTCGCCATGAGAAAAAGCGAAACCGGGATTATTAAAAGCGCGGGACAAGAATATTTTGCGTTATCCACAGGCCTTCGAACCGCAACACCGAGAGATGAAAATGAAAGAAAAAGAGATATGGGCGACTTAATGGACGCAATGAAATCGCTTGAAGCACTCGACAAGGTTAATTTATTGGAAAGCGTAAAAGATTCAACGATAACCGGAATGGGAAAGGGAATGATGTATGACCGATATGTTAAGAAATTAACCAAAATTATAAAAGATAATAATTATAAAACTAAACCGTATATTCAGCAAGATATTTTAGAATTTGAAGCCATCAAAGCCATTAGCGGAATGACACACGAAATGTTCTGCACCGCAATTCAACTCATGGTTAAGACCGGTGACATCAAAGGCGTTATTGAAATCAGTCCCCAATTAACTCTATTGTTATTCTCGAATCGAAAAATTGAACTATCTAAGCCCGAAAAGGTGATTCTCACCTACCTATCAGAGGCTACCAGTCAGTTCACATTGCAAGATTTGATGATCAAAACTCAATGGAAAGTTGATCATGCTAATAAAACCATCAAAATGCTTATCGATAAAGGCTTAATCAAATTTCATGATGATGTTATCGAGGCGATTGGATTTGAATCGGTCCAAGAAAGGGAACTTCGGTTGCAAGAATTGAATAAAATCAAGAGAGAACAGAAATTGAAAGAGGAAGAAAAACGTAAGAAGATCGAGATGATGAAACAAGAAGATGAATTGAGATTGCAGACGGAACAAGAAAAAGAGCGATTAAGGATTGAACTTGAACAGAAAGAATTAGCAGAGAAGAAGCGAAAAGAAGAAGAAAAATTAATCAAAGAACAAGAAGAAGCAAAGAGAAAAGAAGAAGAAAGACTCAAGAGAGAAGAAGAACGTCGCAAAAAGACTTTAGAGCTTGCTGAAAAGGAGCGACAACTGGAAGAATTACGGAAAAAAACCTCTAAAGACCAAAAACCGAAGCCCAAAACTCCGGTTATGCCACCAAAAGCCACCGCATCTTCTGCTCCATCCTCCTCTATAAAGGAAGGCGGGATAGAAGACTTGGATTGGGCAATTAAAACATTATCCTTCGAGATGGAAAAAGCGGAACAAAAAGAGAAGATAACCACCCACGCACCTAAAGAATCCCCTGCAGAACCCTCGTTAGCAAACGAATTCGACAATCTTGAAAGTGAAGAAGTGGGGGATGGCTACAATAAAGTGGATCAATTGACAGATGATGTTCTTGCGATCTTTGAAGCCTTTGAAAAATTCATCGGAGGGGTGATGTCTCGGGATAAATTGAAAGCGGAGGTCGCAAAATCAAAGAGATACCCTGATTTGACAGAAGAAGATCTCGACGGTGCAGTAAAAAACATGAAACACAACAAGCTTATCCAAAATGAATTGAATTTTGAAGGTAAGCGTGTGTATATCTTCATTGAATTATCCTTAACAGAGGATCAAAAATCGATTATTAAAACGGCATTGGAAGCCGGAACACCGCTCAGCGTGAGCGAATTCGCTCAAAAACTCGGTTGGGATTCTCAAAAAACAGAAAATGAACTCAAAACTATCAAAGAAATGAACATCGCCCAATTAGAACATGATAAATACAAATTCATCGGATTGTATTAGTTTTTTAATTTTTTCTACTCAAATATAAAATCCATTAATGTTTGATAGATTATGGCTTGGAGAATCTTCAGATCCGATGCATATCAATGCTGGGAATCGGGACACGTTCAAAATGCTTTGCCCAATTATTACAACATCATTATGGGCAGAAAACAAGCTAAGTATCTGATTGCGAAAAGATTAGCCGTAGATCTTAAAAATCCGCAAGATATATCAACAGAAACGCTGATTGAAATCCATGAATCCATGAAAAAAGAATTTTCATCACTACCAACGATCGAAAATTTGGGCATCCCGGAATATAGCTTTCTGGATTTGAAAATCGAAATTGCAAAAAGAGTATTGGCATCTTGTGAATTTTGCGAAAGAAAATGCAAAATAGATAGAAAAAAAAACAAAGGACATTGTCGAATCGGCGGGTTGGCCAAGGTTTCGAGCGCATTTGCACACACAGGAGAAGAAGCACCCTTGGTGCCATCGGGAACGATCTTTTTCACCGGATGCACATTGGATTGCGTGTTCTGTCAAAATTATGATATATCATCCGTTTGGAAAGAAAAATCCGATGTATATATTGACAATGTTGATGGAAAGCGGTTGTTTAAAATCACAAATGATTTGATACAAAGCAACAGCACCTATCCGCTAAAAAATATAAATTATGTGGGAGGAGATCCGACTCCCAATATTCATATAATCCTCGAATCCTTAAAA
The DNA here is from genome assembly GCA_964623665.1 of uncultured archaeon. Classification (GTDB taxonomy): domain Archaea; phylum Asgardarchaeota; class Lokiarchaeia; order Sigyniarchaeales; family Promethearchaeaceae; genus CAZUTM01. Next base: position 12,500 of record CAZUTM010000105.1, on the reverse strand, counting down.
CACTTCGATCAGAATATCCCTCTTATTTGGAATTCTAATTTTTTTAATTCGAATATTGCAATTTCGCTTTTGATGGAGATTATCGATTTGTGGTTGCCCGATTTTAAATTCGGAAATAATAATTGCGGATTAATATATAGCGGTGTAAATAATTATTTCGATATCTTGAGTCGGAACTTAAATTTGATATATCAAGATGGAAAAGAAGATATTATAATCCGACATCTGCTCATGCCGGGCCATATCGATTGCTGCACAGCGTCCATACTAAAATTCGTTCGAGATCAGATTCCTAAGGTTCAAGTTAATATTATGGAGCAATATAGGCCCCAGTTTAAAGTCAATACTTATAGGTATGCCGAAATTAATCGAAGATGCTCCAAAGAAGAAATCGACAAAGCATTTCAAATCGCAATGGAGTATGGAATAAATTATAAACTATGCTCATAAATATTAATATAAAGGTCGCAGAAACGTGAATTCTCAGCATTTTCAGTCCCAAGGATTTTATGATCGATGGATGAATGGATGGGATGTGTGATTTTTTTGGGTTCGAGAGATGTATTGTTTGTTTTGTATTATTTCGCTTTATTTTAAGCGTGAAGAGAGGAATGGAAAAAAATCCTTCTTTATTTTGTGCTCCCTTGCTAGGGGGTTAGACAAAAAAAGAGAAAATATGTTGGTGTGCATTATTCTTCTTCTTCGGCCAATGCTGCTTCTAATTTCACCATTTCTTCTTGATGTTTGGTGTAATTATCATTCAACATCTGCAAATGGTTCAAGAGAATATCCGTGCCCTTGGTTTTCAAGAGATATTGATCCTTCACCGCATTCAAAATGTGTTCGGCGTAAATCTTGGAGATTTTAACATCCGTTTTGAGTGCATAATATTCATTCTTGTGTTCGTCGTAGAGAACTGAAATCATCCCCGCATCCCAAAGTTTTTTAATGGTTCCGTCGATGTCTTCGACTCCTTTTTTCTTTAATTTCTCCAATTGGGGTCTGGTAACGCATGCAATTCTCAGAAGTTTGAACACTTCAAACACTTGAGCGTCAAGCAAAGTCCGGATCAGTTGTTTCATATCATCTTCATTGGGTTTATAGGTATTGAAATAAATCTTCACTTCATCCAAGAACTGGGAATGTAGCCCCGCGGGAAGTCCGGCTTTGGAGAGATCTTTCACTACTTTAAGTGCCGGTCGTCGATGAATAAGAATATCCCGAACCAAGAACACATAATCCACGTTCCGAATGGTTTTACCTTCCACCAATCCAACATTATAGAACGGCCTAAGAACGGTTTCCACATCGAAAAATCCCTCTTGGAATTTGTCCTTCAACCATATATTCAATTCGGACTTAATGAGAGACCCTTCTGATCTAAATCGCTTCATAATTTGCCGACGAATTTCGTCATCCATAAGCATCAGAACATGCTGTTCCCAATTCATTGTTGGATAGAGCGATAATCTTTGGAAAAGTGTAGGAAGCGCGTTATTCAATGCTGTTGGATTTTCAACGTAAGGCAATACGTTTTGGGCCATGTCTCCAAGTCCATCTTCATACAAATCTGGATTATCATTAAGTTCCAAGACCGCAATGATGTACACTTGAGTTTCTTGTCCTGTATAATACGAAGCGAAAGCCATAGTTCCACCGAATAACGAAATCATACCGGCTTCCCCGCTATATTCATGGGTAGAATAAATTTGCATCAAGGTCTCTTGAGGAATTTCAAGCTCATCGGGGTATTTCGCAATAATTTCTGCACCGATACGTTCGTCCCATTTCATAATCGTGAGTCCCAACATTACGTTCTGCCCTCCGCATTCGTTTGCTCATTGGCTGGTGATTCCGTGTTTATAATTCCTATCGCTTTCAATTCTTCCGCGAGATCATCGTTTACAATATCTTCATAGGTCCTGGTGAGATTTGTACGTGCAACCGGTTTTCCTTTCTTAATCGCTTTCTGCAAAATCATGAGTTTCTTGATTACCTCGGGAATTCGTGCATAAACTACCGCTTTGTTGATTACAAGAATGGTTACCATGATTGCAACCATTCCCCCAGCAATTGCCCAATACATTATTGGAATTCCGAGAATGGGATCAACCGGCAAGTCCAGTTGAAGGGTGATCTGCAACACCGCTGTTGTGAAATTATCTTTTGAAATCTCAATGTTGAGCACCACAGACCCGATTTCAATCGAGGCAAGATCCTCTGGAGTCAACGTCACATAATATATACCGGGTTCACTATCACTTTCCCTCAAAATATATGGTTTATCCTTGAGAACAAATGAAACTGTTGCACCTGAAACTGATGAATTCAAGACCCCATCCTTTAATTCGATACCAAATGTAGTTTCTTTGTTTTGTGGCGTTTTCACAACCAAATTTTGAACGGATCCCTTATAGGAAGTAATGAACGGTTTGGTGGATACAATATACTCGATTTTTACATATCCTCTTGTATAATTCTGAAGTGTAGACTCAATTTCCACCGAAAATTCTCCCAATAGGGTTGCATTCAATCGGAATTTGTATTCACCTACTTGGCCCGTCGGTTCTAAATATCCATCTGTTATTATTTGACTTGAATTTCTGCTGTTTTTGATCGTATACATAATCGTCGCTCCAGACAGATAGTTTCCATTTAAGAGCGATTCAAAATCCGTTGCATTTAGAGAGACATATACGACATCAGATTGATCCAAATACCTTTCGATTCGATAGATTGGGGTACCGAAACTTGTTGAGGTTCGAGCGCTAAGAGTGGGAGTCAAAGTGGTTTGAACCGTACGCATCCACAAATAAGGCTCATAGGTAGCAGGTCGATAAACCGAATAATGTACCCAAGGATTAAGATAGAACACCGTTGTTTCGGTCAAGTTTAGATTTCCGGTTAGGAACCACACCAAATATAGCCCTCTTCCATTGTTCGGATACGCAGAATTACCATTCAGATCAATATAGTTCCATACGGTTCCTAAATTGCTATCATTTAACAATAATTGAATGATTCTATTATCCGATTCACCAACAGAGATTGTGATATTCTTAATCTGAGCTCCTGTCAATAATCGATTGGCACGCGGCGAATCAATGCATTTATATTGCAATATAAACGATGCATTGTTTGCCCATGGATAAAACGCGGGCGGACGAACCAACATCAATTCAGTATTCCAATAATCTTTGATTTCAACCGTGACAGATACGGTCTGAATGGTGTAATTTTGCTTGAATCCTTGAACCGTTAAGGAAAACAATCCGGTCTCATTTATTTCGATAGTTGGGAAGGTAATCAGATATGTGCCATTCCCATATTCATACACTGGCCTATTTTGGTCAAAATTCCAATTGTTCTGACTCGTTAATTCGATTACCGTAAGAGATGCTGTTACCAACCCGGTTCCATCTAATGCCAATCCTTGTGCATTTGTAAAATTCACTACTAAGGACACATTCTCCCCAAATGCAGCCCGAATCAAGCTAGTCGTAACCGCATAATTCGGATCGATCGAATAAGACATATTGGTTGGGATCGCTTTAATCGTTAATCTACGTGTAATGGATTGAAATTGAAAATTAGTCTTATTGCCCCAGAATTCAACGTCGTAAATATCAGGCGTTAATTGTGAGGAATTGAAAGTCAATTGATAAAGGCCATCATTAATATTCTCCATAACGCCTTGAAAATCGGTATTCAATATTTTGTAATTGATAACCGCACTTGAAATATTCGTAATCGCAGGATCTATTGATGTGTAATTGAAGACAAATGTAGCATTTTCATTCCAGAACACAGAATTATTCGATAGCGCATCAACGTAAACCAAAGAGGAACTCCAATTCAGAATTTCAAAATTCAACAAAAGAGTTTTCTCTGCATAATTTAACCGGCTGAACTTGATCGAGAGATAGTAATTTCCCGCATAATAGGCAGTCGAGTCAAAACTAAAATTAAACATTGCGATGCCGTTAATTGTCTCGTTTGTTAGAACCGAGCCTCCCCCGGTTTGAATATCAACTAGATCACGTGATAAAGTCCAACCCACTGTGCTTAAAGTCAAAACATCCTTTGTATCCGTTTTATTCAAATGTTCAAATGCAAATCGAACGTTTATTGTGTCACCGTAATAAAATCTTATGGAGAGCGGTGCAATATCTATTCTCTGATTAACTATCGGATAAAGCGTTGAACTTGTTGAATTAATATATAACGCGGTACCTTCAACACCGGTTGTAACTATCAGAATAATGTTGGACTTCAATACGATAGTAATATTATGCGCATTAGCTGCAGCAGCATTTGGATTATTCACCCGGAATTGCTTAACGCTGCCTTGATAGGTAATATTCACCAAATATTGCATACGTGGGAGAATAAACGAAATCCACCCATCGGTCGGCGAAACCTTACTTGTTATAAACGTACCGTTGTCGAAATGCAATGAAGTATTAGCATTATATAATGCCTCGTTTGATTGCCCAAAGAACTCAGAATCTACCACTTTAAAATTTACCGTAGTAAGATTTACAATTATGGTTAAATAAGAGAATCTTTCTAATAATGGAAGATCGATTTCCTGTTGGATATTTTCCGCAACACTGAAATTTCTCTGATCAATTTGGTAATATACATTCAAAGAATACATCGCATTTTGTAATCCGTAGAAAGTTACATTCCCGATATCAGAGCTATCTTGAATTTGAATTAATGCGGGTGTTGAGTTGAACAATTGAACTCGCGCATTTTCAACAGGATCTGCATCAATGGTATTTATTTTTACCACCAACACCTTACCAGCATTCTCAAGTGTGCTTATCTCAGCTGTGAGTGATGCTCTTATTCCGGGAGCTCTATTTTTCACGATTGTACCGTTATTATTGTTAAATACCAAGCCATAGAAACTAAACGTAATATTATTCCCAGGATTAAGTCCAGCGGGTTGGAATCTCAATCTGAAATCACCTTGATCGGTTGGAGTATTTAATCTTTGATAACCATATTCGATTAAACGATAGCTTGCGAGAGTAGAATCGAAAACGGTTCCAATTCCTTCATTTTTAACTTCATCCCATTGTGTAAACCAACCTTGCGCCTCTACGTTAGTCAAATTGAGGATCGACCATCCGGTGCCCGATGGGCCTTGCACGCTTGAGATGTTCAATAATTGATCGCTGCTGAATTCTGGACCCAAAACTGATGGTGTATTTCCCACTGCCGGCAAATTTGCACCACCAATACCCCATGCTCGATCGGGCAATTGATAATACGTATCTCCGCGACCCGGATTCCACCATGCTCGATGATAAATATTTCCAGCACTTAAGCTTGCGGTCCCGATGTTAATAATATAATGGGTCATTCTCACGGTATTATCCAGATGATTTATTTCGTATTCCACTTCATATCGATATGCTCTTCCACCGGTGTTTGTTTGAACACCCCACATCCTCACGACAACGCGAGCGGGTCCTTGGTGTACAATTTCCATATCGGTCAGTAAATTTGCTATAGTAGGTGTCCAGCCTCCATATGTTATCGAGTAAACAACCCATCCCCACCTTGTATCACCCCGTTGAAGATCTCTACCCGTTGTTTTGTCATAGACTTCATAGATATGATCGTTATAGGTGGTTGAAGGGGAGGGTGGAAGTCCCATACACATCGAAATTCGAATTCGATTGTTTTCTATGGTATAATCGAGATTAGGATTAGCTATATTTCGTCGTATAGACAAACCGCTATTATAATTCGGTGCAACCTTTCCGGTTCCCTCAAGATCAAAATATATATAGAAATATCGAACCGTGTTAGCCGTGGTGCCATTTAACACCCACACTACATTGCCCGTTGCGTTTGATATCTTGTTATACCCCACAGCTGGTTCGAACTGACTCACACATTCTTGAATAATTTGCTTGCTGGCACTATACTCAATAACTCGGACAGAATTATTATCAAAAGCACCAACGGGAACCAAACTTGTAAAATTGATGGTCACCACAACGGTTTTATCCGTAACATTCAAGTTACTTGGGATGGTATATTTCACTTGAACACGATATGCCCACGTTAAGTTCCACCATGGCACATTTGTTAGAAAGCTCGCCTCCGGTTGAGTCTCTAAAACCCAATCTTCATCGCTTCTTTTCTCATTATTTAGTCTCGGTTGAGATTTCAAATCCATTATTCCCGGGATCATGATAAATGTTGAGAATATTAAAATCGAAAGAAGCAAAAATGAGGATTGTCGCTTCGATTGAATTGCTCTCATCAAATCTTTTGTATATTAGTTGTCTTATATATTTGCTCATCTGAAGAAATTTTCGTCTTCAATACGTGAATACACAAATTTGTAATTCTATTAGGTGCTCTCCTAAGGATTTTGAATTCCAATCAATTCGCATCAATTTCCTTCAAATCCCTTCAATTCCCTTCAATACGCATCAATTCGCATCAGTACGCATCGATTCGCATCAATTTCCTTCAAATCCCTTCAATTCCCTTCAATACGCATCAATTCGCATCAGTACGCTTCAATTTCCTTCAGTACGCATCGATTCGCATCAATTTCCTTCAAATCCCTTCAATTCCCTTCAAATCCCTTCAATTTCCTTCAAATCCCTTCAATTCCCTTCAATACGCATCAGTACGCTTCAATTTCCTTCAGTACGCATCAATTCGCATCAATTCGCATCAGTACGCTTCAATTTCCTTCAGTACGCATCAATTCGCATCAATTCGCAT
>CAZUTM010000105.1:0-5641 GCA_964623665.1 uncultured archaeon | reverse complement strand
CAGTACGCTTCAATTCCCTTCAATTCGTATCAATTCGCATCAATACGCATCAGTACGCTTCAATTCCCTTCAATTCGTATCAATTTCCTTCAATTAACCGAAAATGGGAGTATAGAATTAACAAAAAAACCGGATCAAAAAACATTCGATACCTTTTATGCATTTTCTAATTTGAAAAGAATAGAGGGAGTAGGAATATAAAATAAATCCTTTTTCTTAATGACTACGGTATCATACCGAATACATAATCCCAAAAAGTTCCGAATCGTCGATTCATCCAACTCAAAGCGGAATGTCACAATAGAACCGAATGCGGCTTCTTTTATTACCGTACTTTCGCACAAACGTTCGTCTATGAGCGGAACTTTGAGTTCATCGACAATCTCATACACGCGTTTTATATACAAATCCTTTTTCGCCATGAAATAGCACCTATATTTATTGATTTGCTAAGAACTTATAAAAATTTTTGCTTTGTGGTGAAATAACCCAACGTCGAAAAAAACGTTGAAAAAATGCGAATCTCTGCATAGTTCCAACAAAAATTATGCGGGTTACCATGCTTTCCGATCATTTTTTTTAAATTTTCGGTCAGAAATTTACGCACCTGGCTTGACGTCGGGGATCAGATCTGAAAGTTTCTTCAGAATTTTGGTGATATCTTTCTCTTTTATGTGTACATCGTCCTTTGGAATTTTTTCCGTATTCACATACTCCAAATAATCGTTTGAAGGAATTGCCGCCGTTCCTATCCAATAAAATGTGCCCCTAACCTTGTACCGATACACTTCACCAATTCCGGGCAAGGCCTTCAAGAACCTTTCTTTTGCTTCATTATTTTGGATGATGTAAAGGAATACAATATAGGATTTAAAGTTGGTAAAGATATTTTGCCAGATGATAGTTTGTTCGAGATCTAGGCGCTTTGATTTCGCCACTTTCAGTCTCCCATCGATCGAATAATCCGTTTTATTCTTGGGAAATTTGTTTCCGACTATTTCTACGATGTAATTCTTATTATTCGCTTCACTTACAACCAAATAATCAAATGGGCTAAGATGCATGCCCATAAAGCGCTTTCGGTCTTGATCTGCCGTTTGGATAAAGCAAACTTTATTTTTCTCCAGAATTGTCCGAAACACATGTAGATAAAACTCTTTTCGATACGAAGACATATTTATCAAAGATCATGATTTTTTTGCGCTTATATTTCTTTGCAAAATAATAAATGCTCGTTATTGCTTACAACGCATAATGAGTTTGCAAAAGCAGTTTGTTTCGGAAAGTATCATGGTGTATTTGGATATCACAGGAGATCTTATTTCCAAGAAGGATGTTGCGAAAAGTATTCAAAAATTTGCCGAGGATAAATTGAGTCTCAATCCGGATACGACTTTCGGTATCATACTTTTTGAAGAAGATGGAAATCCGTTTGTGATTGAAGAAACAAAAAATATAAAGGATTTAGCAGAGCAGATCGTTAAGTCGTGGAAAAATCGCAATAAAACGAGCTATTTGGAAAATGGATTAATGTATTGCTTGAGTGTTCATGCAGAAAAGGCGCGAATTAAACAAGGTACTTATCGTATATTGGTGATTTCGGATCAGCCAAGCAATGCCAATTCTGAGTTGGAAGATGCGCTCTTGAGATTGGTTGAAATCGTGAGAACCTTTCCTACATTCATCGACATCATTCGTATCGGTCGACAGCGATTCTATAAAGATGATGTCAAACTCAAATTGATTGCTACTACTTCATCAGGCGGTTTATTTTACGGCGAAAATGAAAAGGATTTGATGGCTATTCTGAAAGGTTTAGCAAAAAACAAGAAACTGCCCGATTTGATTCCGGAAGGCGGCCAAGCGGTTGATCCTTCCCACAAATTATATTACGAATCCTTGGCGACCAGCTTGGAAGAGAATAAAGATATGAATCTGGTTTGCTCAATTTGTCAAGAAAACAATTGTAATTATTGCAATAATACCGGAGATTTACCAAAATCATGTCCGCAATGCGGAATCAACTACCATGAATGCTGCGCTGCGTTATACTCTTGGAGAAATAACATCGGGCTTAAACACATTTTTCGTTGCAAAAATTGCGGTATTTTAATAAAATTAAATGAACATTCGGTGTATATCGTAAATAATGAAAAGCCGCCTCAAGAAATTGAATATGATAAAGAAACCCTCGATAATATTTTTGGCCAGTCTGCCAGCCCCGAAGGGTCGTTAGAGTTCTTCCAGCCCGAACCTTCATCGGAGAAAGAGATATCGAAGACTTTGGAAAATATTTCTGATACCCTTGCTGCTGATGAATCTTCCAAACAAGAATTGCCTGCGGGAGAATCAAGACTGTTTTCAGATGAAAATCGGCCCGATATCGAGCAAAAATCGGCAATTTCGCCTTCGGGTAAAAAGATCAAATATGTTCGTACAATGTTCGGAACGCTTCAGCCCGTTATTGAAGGAGATAACAATGAAATTAAAGCTGAAAATGAATCAAATGATGAGAATATCCCAAAAACAGAAATCAATAACCCGATACCTCTCGAAAAGGATGAAAAACCACAAGATTCAGATCCTTCACCGAAAGAATTTGGAGATAAAGTGAAAAGGCGGGAAAAGAAGCCAAGAATTAAAATTTGTTCGTTTTGCTCGTCTTATGTCAATCCAAATGAGAAGATCTGTCCGAAATGTCAAAATCCTATCATTTAATACCCTTTTTTCGATCTAACGAATTATGAAAACGCATGAGGAGGTTATTAAAACCCGCTCATGTAATGGAAAACAATTTTTCACCAAAATCACAAAAGGCAATTAAAAATTCGCCCGAAAACCATAAATAATGTCTATTTTTATACAAACGAAATGCATATTCCATACTCCGAATATCCTCGAACAGATCTGTTAATCATAATCATTACGCAATTTGTATTCATGGTGATTGTAGCAACTTTGATCCTTGCTTTGATTAAGAAATATTGGCAAAATCGGGCGGACATTGTTGTGAGCTTGCTCCTCTTTTTTGTTTTCCTCGAAATAAGCACAATCACTGCGTGGATTCCGAAATATATGAACTATGCGGAGATTTATAATGATATAATCTTCGGTGTTCCTTTGGGTGGCGGATTGAGAATCTGGTGGACCAATTTCTCTTATGTGTTTAATTCTATATCTACCATCTTTCTTATTTTATTCACTCAGCAGCTTTTTAAATTTTCAAGCCGAAAAATTTTGATATACCAATTATTGATGGTCATTGCCTTTAATGTTTGGAATATTTATCATGGAATTTATGTTTATGTTCCTGGAGGCTCTTCGCTCACTGCCCCGATGAGTTTTCTCTTGATTGTTGTGATGATCGTGCCATCGGTCTATTTATTTAAATATACTCGTAGAGATGTAGCCCGTTTATCTCCTTCGATTTTTCGTTTTGGCTTTCAATTGATTTATTGGGGGACCTCATTAAGCATTATCGCATATCTCTATTGGATTTTGAGTATTGCGTTTCGATTCCCGGAATGGGCTTCGGCATTATCTTGGATTTTAAATTCGTTTGTAATGATATTGATAAGTTTGGGGTTTACTCTCCCAAAATGGTTAAGGTTATGGTTGAAAAATACACGAAAATTGAAAGAAGACTAATGGAAACTAAATTTTTTTAGCCTTTCTTTTTTTTTTCTGCAATCCTTTGAAATCCTTTTAATTGGCAAGAAAATTGTTCTATTCATGCACATATTCAAGCAAGAAAAACCCAATTTTTCTTCAATTTTCGTAATATTCACTCTTTTCATTTCATTTCTGGGATTTTGTGTGTCATCAACAAGAGGGGAACCAACATCAGTTGCTCAACCGAATTGTTCAGGCATTCTTCCTCACTACCTCACTACTCAGGATGAAATCATTTTAGGCGCGCCTTCAAATTATCCGATGCAAGGCGTGTTAAATAGTTCAAGCCATAAAATTTTCTGGTTTCTTCAGATCACGGATACACAAATGATTTGGTCCAAATGGGGCCAAAATGAGAGAAGACCGCTCATAGATAGTCGTGTCATTAAAATGAGAACATTTCTCAATACCACTCAAGCTATAATTTCGCCCATGTTCATTATTAATACGGGAGATTTGGTTGATTCTTCATATGAGAGTTATTTTTATCGAACGCAAGGTCAAAAGCTTGTAGAGTGGGAACATTATAATGAAACCATGCAAGAATTCGGAATGAACTCAAGCTATTATTTTGACATAATAGGAAATCATGATATATACCGAGACCCGGGGTTTACACACTATTTAAATTATTCGGTAAGTGGTTCTACGTTTAAAACAGACCAATATGTAATCACGGCAGATTTGGGATTTGGAACTTATACTTTTTATGCACTATCCACACCTGAAGATTATGGATTGGAATTCCCATTTGCATTGGGAGGGCACTTAAGTCAGCGGGAATTGAATTGGTTAGAAGGAAAAATGATTCAAAAGGCCGGAGGTTCAAATCGTACGTTTGTTTTTGGCCATCATCCGATTGGGGAGATTTATTCAGAAAGATCCTCAACCGGAAAAAATTTATTGGAGATTTTTACCCAATACGGCGTTAATATGTATTTATTCGGTCATGGGCACGAAAATAAATTTGAACAATTTGGTTCTGTGATTGCATATGAGACCGCAAAAATTGATGAGGGTGATGGAACATACCGAATCGTTGCGGTTGATGATAATGGGATCTCTACAACCGAACAAACCGGTTCGCAATGGCCCGCTGGATTGATTACCGCGCCGTTAGATGTTAAAAACACAAGGACGAATGAAGATCTTCAGAAAAATATGAATCAGTCAAAAATCCGGGCTCTTGCATGGGATATTTTACCTATTCAAAAAGTGGAATGGAGAGCCGATAGAACTGGGCTTTGGAACCAAATGCATCACATTGAAGGGCCGTTATATGAAGGCGAATTTTCCAATTCTTTGAAAGATGGGTCGGATCATTTAATCGAGGTAAGAATAACGAATTTGGATGGGAAGGAAACAATTAAAACAATCACATTTCGATCCGCTATTGTAAATTTTGTAAAATTTGCAGATTTTCAACCGTTTTTACTCATTAGTTTCATCGGTATCTGTATTGTGGTATCGGTTGGAGTTTTATATGTTAGAAAAAACAATCCAACAAAATATGGCAAGAGACCGGAATCCATAGTTAACAAGGAACAAGCAAAGCTCGTGTTAGTCAAATTCATTGTGTTAATATGTGTTCCCTTGAGTCTTGGCTTCATGTATGCCGAGCAAATAACATTGATGTTTGGACTCTTTTTAGTTGGTTCTAGCGGTATCATGTATTCGGATGTTGTTCTCATCCTATTTTCTGTCATAAGCATTTGGATTCTCTTTCAATCATTCTCGCTTAGCGATAAAAGCCGCTTTGCAATGAGGATATTCACAAAATTTTCGATTTTCTTTGTTGGGTTTATTTATCTTTTCTTTTTGTTGCATTACCCTCTTATTGCATGGTGTTCTCCGGGCTTGCTCTTGCTATTGGTATTGGATGGAAAAATTCTAAAAAAATAATGGTAATTTTGCAGGGACTATTTCGAACCTATGAAACCACCCCATTTTTTTAAATAATTCTTACCTT
>CAZUTM010000104.1:9068-16306 GCA_964623665.1 uncultured archaeon | reverse complement strand
TAAATTCAGCGCGGCCCGTTTGCGGTTTTCTTCCATCGCTTTTTCATCCAATTTCTTTTCTATTGCCTCATTGCAAATCTTCTTCCCCGAATTCACCAGCGGATTTGAACTCCAATTCACATCGAGCAAAAGACAGAAATAATACACCGCCGATTGGATCCACGCAATTAATTGGCCGATAGAATACACGGAAATCGGAAGATCGATACGGGCCGTAGGAACTTTTTGATTCAAGAGCGCCTCGAATGTCGCGGCCGCTTGATAATTGATCACTTGGAGTCCGGTCATACCCTTTAAGCGGGCCTCTATCGAATGTAATTCCACATCCTCTGGTTCTTTTGAACTTGTCCACAACAACGGCGTTGAATGCCCTTTACTCCCGCCCAAAAGTAGTTCGAGAACCGAATGTTGACATAACGGCGCGGCTTGCCCCGTGCCGAGCATCCCTTTCCCTTCTTTTCCACTCGATTCGGAAATTTCTTGTATTAAAAGCCCAACGGCACCCTCCAAATAACTCGAATAGGGCATAGAGAACACATTTCGATAGCCCTTATTATACACATTAAACAGAAACGCGGCATACTTTAATGCAAGATTATTTTCAAAATGATGAAGATCTTTAAACACCCGATACCCATCATCCAATCCTTTCATAAACTCATTCACATCTATGCCGCAAACCAGCGCGGGCACCAACGCAACACTGCACACTGATGCCGCAAATCGACCGGAAAGATCCGGCACGGGGATGATCGTAGCATTTAAAGACTTCACCAAATCATACATCTGGCCCATCGAAGAAAGCGCAATCATCGGGTAGTCCCTGAAAAGGTTGATCACCGAATTCACATCCAACGTATTCCCGGCACGGGAAATCGGAATCACAACAGAATCTTTAGGACTTGTGTGCTCGAGAGCCCATTTCAACTCATGAGGCCGGCTCGAAGTGATCGGAATGATACATTTCTTACTAAAATGCTGAAGCGCAAGCATCGTTTGGATGCTTCCACCGGTGCCTAAAATGATTACATTCTTGATCTGATCGTTGGTCAAATACAGATCCACGATTTCCTTGAAATGCTTCACATCGGAATGGGCATAAACATCCATAAAAAACGGATAATCCCATTTACTCGCATTCTGCTTTATTGATAACACCGCTTTTTCAAGATCCTCTTTCGTTGGAATAGGATAACATTCCAATTTGAGTTTCAATTCGTCCATACAAAACAAAATCAGCGAAAATTAATAAAGATACATACCCAAAAATCCATCAAAAAAAAGAGAGGATTCAGAAAGCCCTTTTTCATTTTTCAAGGCCAAGGCCTTTTAGCGTATAAATTCATTGTATAGAACGTTAACCGCTTTTTCCACATCATTTTTGTGGATAACCATCGTGATGTTCATTTCACTACTCCCTTGAGCAATCGCAACAATATTCACATCATTTTCTCCCAACAGCGTAAATACCCGCCCAGCTATTCCTTTGCGTTGCAGCATCCCCATTCCCACCACGGCGATAATCCCCATATCGGCATTCACGTTGATCGAAAACCACTGCTTCTTGAAAAACTTCGAATTCGATAAAATCACTTTCACCTTTTCCGCATTTTCCACCGAAGTACCGAACGTAATATTGTTTTCGGAAGAACTTTGCGAAATGAAATTGATATTAATATTATTATCGCCCATTAACTGAAACAGATTGGCCGCCGCACCCGGAAGACTGACCATTGCATCACCCTCAACGGTCACCAAAGCGATCTGATTCATCGAAGAAATCGCTTTGATTACGTGCCCATTCGGCGGAATATCGAAACATGCCACAATTTCGGTATAAACTTGCCGCTCGGGGTGCTCAAAATTCCGGATCTCGGTCTTAATACACTTCTTCTCCGCGGTAATCAGACATAAGGGATGTAAAATATTGGATCCGAAAAAGGCCAGTTCCCGGGCCTCACGATACGATAACTTGCTCAAAATCTTCGCATCCTTCACCACTTTTGGATTTGCCGCAAGAATGCCATCCACATCCTTCCAAAAGATCACCGTAACAAAATCCTCATCCGATTTTTTCAACGAATATGCAACGATCGTAGCCGAAAAATCGGTACCGCCACGACCGAGCGTCGTTATTTCACCCTTTTCCGCAGACCCATAATACCCGGTAACCACCGCCACTTTACCATGATCCAAAATCGGGTTGAGCCTCTTCGAAATCTTTTCCTCACAAAGATCCAATTTTGGAAGCGCATTCGTAAAATTCGCATTCGTGATTAGAAACTCCTTATCGGAAGAAATATACTCGGAGGGAATGTTCTTGTATTCTAAAAACTTTTGAAACAGATACGTGGACATACGCTCGCCAAAATGCACCACAAAATCGAATGTTTTTTCCGCAAATCCAAGCGTCTGAATCTCCTTAATACCGGCTTTTAACCGCTCGATTTGTTCCCTAACATAGGATTTTAGCGATTTTATATAAGCCTCGTTCCCGGAAAACGTTTGGTCGATCGTCGCATCATGTTTATCGATTATGAACTTCAGCGTGTCCGCTACCTTGGGATCACAAGCCGGATCCGTAGAGGCATAGACCGCTTTACCGAATTCGATGAGTTTGTTTGTTATCCCATTCAAGGCCGAACAGACAATGACCAACCTCGTGTGTCGATATTTCTCTACAATTTGGAGAGAATGGTTGAAAGAATCAATATCTTTGAAACATCCCCCTCCGAATTTGAAGACAACCGTTTCTTTCTGCATTGTGCTTTAAAAAATGCTGCGCTTTTTCAATTTTTTCATCAAAAAGAACAAAGAAAAACACACCACAAAAGAATAAAGAAAAACACACCACAAAACAACAAAGAAAAACACACCACAAAACAACAAAGAAAAACACACCGAATTACAAATCAATCTCAGAGTTAGCTCAACAACTATGCGCTTTTAACCCGACGATTTTTTCCTCGTTCTTTTCTGAAGATAATACATCGGATTGGCTTTCGCGAAATTCACCACGTTTCTATGAGTGTCTTCGTTATTTTAAGCGTTAAGAAATGAATCGGAAAAAAGCCTTCTTTATTTTGTGCTCCCCCGCTAGGAAGTTAGACAAAAAAAAGAAAGCATTAAAAATCATTTATCTGTTTTTCTTAATCTTCCAAACCAACAACACAACAGTCATTAAAGTGAACGGAACCAATGCCATCAACGGATAACCGGGGATTTCTAAAAGATCGGTAATGGCAAAGTCCTTTTCCACCTTGATTTCTGCTTTAGACCCATTGGATATTATTATTACATGGAAAATCTTCAAGATCCCTGAATTCGTTGTACTCATTTCATAATAAATTTTTTCATATGTGGTGCTTCCTACTTTCTGATTCTGAAGATCCAGTTTTTCTGAGAATTTATAGCCCACAACCCATCCGTATCCGGAAAATATAAAAATCCCTCCGAACAATAAACCAAAAAGGAACAAATTCTTTTCGGTATCATTCATGGTGTTCCAATCTATTGTTTCTTCTTCCGGTGCAGTCAAATTAAATGTTATCGTGAAGGAAGAATTACTGTCCGTTCCATTGAAAGTTCGAAACACCGAATATTTTACAGTAGCATTGGTTGAAGTCTCTGTGACAGAAGTGATGTTCATTACAGCGGTGCCGGTTGCTTCATCATCCTCTGATTTTAATAACATCTTGTAGTTGAAACTATCTCCAACTTTCAGACTTACCGCGGCCAACGCAACATTGGAATTTAGGATTAACATGGTTAAAATCAATGCGCTAGCCGCTATTGCGAAATTTTTCCGCATGCGTGTTTTATGCAAATTTAGATAATAAAGCTTATGGAGTGTTGGGGTTGATGAAAGAAAAAAAATTATTCGTTATAGAGGCTTAGAAGCGGAATTCCGTATTGTTCCAACAATTTCGAGCGCTTAAGCTTTAAGGTTTGCGTGAGAGTTTGAGTTTCAACGCTAAAATCTTTGTCAATAAAGAGGAATTTTTTCGGGATCTCGTAACCGCCGAATTTTTTCCGCAAATGATTTTGGATATCGAGCGCTAGCAAATCTTTGGCATTTCTTGAGGCGGGATTATTGGAATCAAAGAGCTCATCGATACCTACAGAGATTCCAAGCTGTTGCGCACAACTACTAAATACTTTTAGATCCAGGACCACCAATGCCACGTTATAGGGCTTTCCATCTCCATATACCATGATGTTCGAGATGTAAGGCAGCAATTTGGCTTCATTTTCAATGGCTTCGGGGTGAATATATTTGCCGTTTTCAAGTTTATATTCTTCCTTAAATCGACCCGTGATGGTCAAAAAGCCATCATTATCGAGCCAACCCCGATCGCCGGTTTTAAATCCTCTTACCCCGTTTTCATCATATATAATAACATCTTTGGTTTTTTCCGGTTTTCTATGATAGCCGACCATCACTTGTGGTCCGAACACAACGATTTCACCATCACGACTCTCTTCACCCACGATCGACTTATCAATTACAACGCGGGTGTGTTCGATCGGTTTTCCCACGGTGCCCAATTTGTTCCCCACAACCGGAGAGTTCATGGTGACAATCGGCGCGGTTTCGGTCAACCCGTAGCCATCATATGTGGGGATCCCGATATCAATAAAGAAATTGGCGATCTCTTTATTCATAACCGCGGAACCCGTTATCGCGGCTTCCAATTTGCCGCCAAAAAGCGACCGGATTTTTCTAAGAACGATTCTATCCAAAATATGGTACTTTATACTTATGCTTCCTTTTTCCTTCATTTTTCTCGCTTCTTTAAGAGCCGCTTCAAACATTTTTAGTTTCAACCCGCCGCTTTCTTTCATTTTCCGCCAAATTCCGGAATAGACCTTGTTAAACACGCGCGGTACCGCAATTAAGAATGTGGGCTTAACTTTTAAAATATCTTCTAACAGCGTGTCGACAGACCCCATGATTCCAAGTGAAGCCCCGCTGAACATGAATACATGGAGGTCAGCCGTCAAACCGAAACTATGCGCCCAAGGGAGGATCGAAAGGGATCTGCTGTCGGGGCCCAAATTCGGGATTTGCTTTTTAGCGGCATGGACATTCGAGGTAAGATTGCCGTGCGATAATATCACCCCTTTCGGATCGCCCGTTGTGCCCGATGTATATAAAATATTTGCGTAATCCTCAGGTTTGGGATACAATGAAGGGATAGGATTGGCTTTTCCGAGCATCTCGAGTTCTGCAAGACTGTCGGGCCCAACGCCCTCGATTATTATAATGTGCTTTAAAGTTGTAATTTTCGTTCTGAGATCTTTGATTTTTTCATAAATGTTTTGATTTGAAATAAAAAGAACCTTGATTTCAGCGTCCCGAATGATATATTCCCACATTGAAGGCGTTTCTTTTTCATACATCGGCACGAAGAGGGCGCCTAACCCGTGGGTTGCGTTTTCGCATATAAACCATTCTTTGCGGTTGTTTGCGATAATCCCAACGGCATCCCCTCGCTGCACGTGCAGCTTTGCCAAGCCACCCCTAAGATTAGAAATACGCTGGGCTATATCTTCGTATGTTATCCATTGATACACTCCATTGCCATCTTTTTCGCCAATAAATGGATTATCAGAATAATGCAAGGCGGAGCGTTCGAACATCTCCACCAAATTATCCGGTTTTTCATACGTTATTGATAATTCACCATAAGAACCGAGAACCATAATTGCATCACCACTATTCGTTTTTTTGCACTAGAAAATGAAATGATGCGTTTATATAAAAGAATTTTTGAATAAATAAACGGAGAATTGAAAATAAAATTTAAAAATATCGGTACATAGAAAGCGCATTCATTTAACAATAGGTCAGAAAGATAGGGTTCAAATGTTTCATTTAGGGTATATACTCTCCATATTTTAAGTTAAAATCCCAATCATTAACGATTTATATTTTTTCAATTCCTCCGATTTCCGTCGCATTTATAAAATCAAATGTGGAGATATTAATATGGCAACAAAGAAATCGCCAAAACAGCCAAATGAAGCAATACAAACAAGCAATGAATCAACAATTGTTGTACAAGAAACTATTCCGATTGCTTCTTCTGTTGGTGCAAATGCATCCCAAGCAACAACTCAACAGACAATCCGATTCACTCAAATCTCGTCGATTAAAGAGTTACAACAAATGATCGATGCCACCAAATATATCGCTGAACCTTCTCTTGTCACCATGTTGTATCTTTCTTATAAAACGGGAAAACCGCTTTTAATAGAAGGGCCTCCCGGAACCGGAAAAACCGCAATTGCGGAAATTATTGCTCAAGTCCTACAGCGAAAACTCATCAGGCTTCAATGCTACGAAGGGATCGATGAAAATCGGATTCTTTATGAATGGCAATACTCCAAACAAATCCTATACTCGAATTTGATGAAAGAATTACGAACCCGCAATATTATATCATCTGGAGGAACGAATTCGCCCGTAATCAATGAGGTGGAAGAAATCGCGAAAATAAAAGACGAAATCTTCTCCGAATCGTTTTTACTTTTAAGGCCTCTCGCAGAAGCCATTTTATCAAAGGAACCCGTTGTCCTTCTGATTGATGAAATTGATCGAGCCGATGCAGAAATCGAGGCCATGATGCTTGAAATCTTCGGAGAAGCCCAAATCACCATTCCGGAACTCGGAACCCTTAAGGCCCGCTCCCAACCGCTTGTAGTCATCACATCAAATAAAAAAAGAAGACTTTCGGAAGCATTGCAGAGACGATGTTTCTACTACTACACAAATTATCCGGATCCAAAGAAAGAGACCCAAATTTTGATGAAGCATAAACCGCATCTTCCCGAACAATTTCTGGAAAAGGTTAGTAATGCGATGAATCAAATCCGAAACCTTCAGAACCTCATCAAACCTCCGAGCATCTCGGAAAGCCTCGATTTGATCGAACTGCTTCTCGAATTATACACAGACAAATTATCGGAACAAGGGATCTCCGAAACCCTTGGCGTTATCTTGAAGGTGCAAGAAGACTTGATGCAGCATAAACAAAATGCGCTAAATATTCTTAAAAATCAAGAATTGGATAAAAAGCAGATACAAATCTCTTAAAAATAAATTATAGGGAAGATATTCATGGACAATATCGGAAAATCATCTCACAATCAAAACCTTGACCAAGAAGGCGATAATTTTGCTCCCGGACTCGATACAACACCCGCTCCCGGACTCGATACAACACCCGCTCCCG
>CAZUTM010000104.1:7257-8968 GCA_964623665.1 uncultured archaeon | reverse complement strand
GCTCCCGGACTCGATACAACACCCGCTCCCGGACTCGATACAACACCCGCTCCCGATAATATCACCCTGAACAATAAATCAGAGAAAAAACAAACAGAGCTCCCAGAAATTCAATCTGAATTTTTCCAGCAATACTTATCTGACATGATTTCGGTTCTTTCCGATGCGCTCAAATCCCGAAAATTTGATTCGTTTAACCAATTAAAAACGTCGCTTAAGCAATCAAACAATACCAATTTCACGGGTGCGGCTATAGCCGATTGGGTGGATAAAATTCACGATCAATTCAAATATAACTCGAAAACAGAAAAAGAACAGCGACGGTATTTTGATCCCTACTCGCGAAGATATGCGGGTTGGTACACCCATTTCAAAACGATTGTGTATTATACTATCCATCAAAACTCCGAAATAAAACAACTCCATGATTACCTCGTCAAAGAATCTAAATCGCTTACACAGCTGGTCGACATTCCGGAACGTTATCGAAAATATTTAATTTCTCCACCGAAACATTTCATAAAAAAATCAAAAGGGCCATCTTTTAGTGATCTCACGAAATTTGCACAAGATAGCAAAGAGTTTGAAATTACCTTGAACAAGATCTTCGATTCCGACAATGAATCGGTGTTACTTAGCAAAAAGGCACTCTTGGAAAACCTTCCATTCAATAAATTCTTATCGGTTGCGGTATCCAAGAATAAAAAGGAATGGATTATCAAAGCCCTTTCATATTTATTTGTCTATAAGTCCCCCAAAGACTTTCTCAACATCTTGAACCCAGATCTTATTACTCAATTAAAAAAGGATCTTGACCTTGATCTATCGTTTTTCTTAGAGTCCGCGATGATGATATAATATTTTGAGGTGATTGAATGACTCTCGAAGAAAATGAAAATCAATTTGAAATCGACATCAATAAATTGACACAAATAGGATTTCCTACCCCCTTGCTTGTGTTCATTAATGCTTTAAAAGAAGCACTATCACAAATCTTCCATATTGAATATGGTCAATTGGAAATGTTCAAAATCATTGAAGCATTAAATGTAGTCGAATGGTCAGATCATACGGAATTTCGGATGACGCTAAAGGGATGTTTTTCTAAGGACCAACAAATATGGGATTCGTTCGATGAAATTTATAATGAGGTTTTTCGATTATTCTTCAACCGAAAAATCGAAACCGGCCTTGCAAACCCCAACCCCGACAACATCGAAAAATTATTTCAACTATTGAAACACAAAATAAAAGATGACCTGGCAGACTCCGAAAAAACACCATTGCAAGACAAAAAAAATTCATCCAGGACAACTATTTCAAAAACGGATCGCCAAACCACGGGGGCGGGAACGAGAAAATCGGGAAAAGGCTGTAAAAGCAGAAAAAAATATGAAGAGACTAACCAATATTATGAAGGAATCCTCGAAAATCAACAGCCCATTTTGGAGAATCCGGAAAATCTTCAACAAGACCCGAATCAGCAAAGAGTATCTGGACTCTTGAAAAAGCTCAAAATCAAAGATGAAATTATCGAATTCTTATCGACAACTAACCCCACTCGTCTTAAATTCATTTGGAGAGCCTTCGAGCTGTTATATTCTCAACTCAGACAAACAAAGGACAAAAAATCAAATCAATTCGCGGAAATAAACAAACTCGCAAATCAGAGCGAACTCGCAAATCAGAGCGAACTCGCAAATCAAAGCGA
>CAZUTM010000104.1:0-7157 GCA_964623665.1 uncultured archaeon | reverse complement strand
TCGCAAATCAGAGCGAACTCGCAAATCAGAGCGAACTCGCAAATCAAAGCGAACTTGCAAATCAAAGCGAACTCGCAAATCAAAGCGAACTCGCAAATCAGAGCGAACTCGCAAATCAGAGCGAACTCGCAAATCAAAGCGAACAGAATAAGAAAAACAAAAAACAGACCATCATCGATATTTTTACTCAATTTCGTGCAACTATCGAAAAATCCTTGAATAAAACCGATAAGCAATTGAAAGGGGAAATTAAAGCATTGGAAGCTCATTTTCTATTTAAGAATCAACCGTATTTACCCCCATCCGATACGGATTTAACAAAACTTTCAGAACAAGTAGCGAAGGCTTGTCACAAAGTCGCCCAAAGCATCCTTCAAAATAAACTGCAGAAAGAAGAAATTGTCCCATTGATTGCAACATGGAAGCGAAACCTCGAAAAAATCAGCGAATATATCCAGACTTTAAAAGAAAACATTCAATCTGTGCAAGAATTCTCCAAAGAATTCAGCCAAAATAAAAATAAAATAAAAATAAAAGGCTCGAAAAAAGAAATCCATAATAATATCGAACTAGCCAGGAAATTCGGTGAAATCTTCGCATCGAAAGCATTGATGAGAATGAAAAGAGAAAAACGGGGAATACCCGACCTAAGAAAAATACTCAGAACGGGATTCAAATACAACAATATCCCGGTTAAAATCCAATTCAAAAAGCGAAATATCATCAAAAAACCCAATCTTGTTCTGCTGCTGGATGTGTCAGGATCGATGCTTTCGCATCTGCCATTCCTAATTTCCTTTTTCTATGAATTAAGCGAAATCTACCAACATATTCGCACTTATGTATTTGTAGATGTTCCTGTAGAAGTCTCAAATTATTTCAATGAAAAGAACTCAACCGTTAGGAAAAAAGGATATGAGGAAATCTTTAATGAAATCATACAAAAACCAGAAGTACACAGAATGGCCTATTCAGACTACGGATGTTGCTTTCAGAATTTTAAAAAAATCGCAGAACAAACCTTTGATACAAGAACCGTGTTCGTAGTGGTGGGAGATGCCCGCAATAATTTCAAATATGAAGCCCTAAGAGAATTTTACGAAATTTCCATGAGATCCGCACAAACCATTTGGATCAACCCGGAAAATAAATCATCATGGAACTCGGGAGACTCTATCATAGAACATTACGCTAGCTCTTGCGATTACACACTGCACATTGACGAAGCCGAAGATTTGGTTCAACTCTTCGAAACTCAGCTCATCGATCCCATCAAAAAACATCGAAGATATATTGTATTTAATGATTTCAGCCAAAAATTCAAGATCAGATTTTCAAGTTATCACTCTTATAACTACTACCCGAGGTATCCCCGCTACGGTCGCTATTATTAATGAAACGCATGGAAACTATAAAAATAAAAAATAAAACAAAAAAAAGAGACAAGGGAAAGGGACATTCCCGCAGAATATCAAAGCGGAATTCTGAACGTGGATAACTCGGTTTATCGATTCTTTTTTTCAGACTTTTTTTTATGTAAACATAAAATATAATGGGTAGAGCGGTCATTCCAACCCATGTCTATGCTTTGGATTGAACATTGATAATTCTAGCGACCCAAACTTTTTTCAGTTTTATATAACTCTAAGTTGGCATCCCGACGCACCCGCCACTTTACTGAGAACGCACACCATATGAATATTTTTCTTCTTTTTTCTTCAATACAAAAAAACATCACATATATTTTAAAAAAAAACAGACATTCCACCGAATATGGAACTAAAATTTGCTCTCAACGCAATTTGGATAGCGTTGGTAATGACTATTCTCGCTTTTGTGATTTTCAAAGCATACAAGCGATTCAAAAATAAAACCAATGAAATCGCCCGGATGCTGTTCTTTGCCTTTCTATGTTACGAACTTGGATTATTTTTCATCTTTTTGAACACGCTTTTTGAATATGTATTTGAGATCCTTGAGATGATTC
The DNA here is from genome assembly GCA_964623665.1 of uncultured archaeon. GTDB lineage: Archaea > Asgardarchaeota > Lokiarchaeia > Sigyniarchaeales > Promethearchaeaceae > CAZUTM01. The sequence continues at coordinate 5,170 of CAZUTM010000104.1, read as the reverse complement.
CGAATCCCGTGTTCTTTCCGATACGCTTTTGGTTACAATTCTCTAACTTGAGCAATTCGATGCTTCTCATCGGACATATTTTCACAGTTCGCTTCTACCTCATCGTATTTCACAATGCAAATGAACGAAAAGAAAAATACATCCTATATGGATACGCACTCGGCGCGGCCATCGTGATCTTTTTAATTTTGATCGGAGAATGGTACGTTGAATTGAATCCCACGCACTTCGCCTACGATTTTCTCACCGATCGGGTCAACAGATACACAATGATTATCATTCTCTCATTATTGGTGTATGTCCCGATGGCAACGGAATCCCTACTTGTCCGAAGAAGAGTACTCGCTAACAACCCTTCGGATCCGGCCGCAAGTAAATTTCTATTCATTTTGGGCATGGCATTATCATTTATCTCGATATTTATCTTCGCAATCTTCGATGCCCTTTCGGAAGTAGAGTTTTCCATCCATTATTATTTGACAATAGGAATGGAGGCCGTGTCCGTGCTGTTCGCATACTTCGGATTGATAAAAGAAATCAAGAAGCGATAATAATATCGAATCAAACCTGTTGGTTCTTATCATCATTTCTATCGAATTCGGTTTACCATATAGATAATCCATTTTTTTGTCTAACTTCCTAGCGGAGGATCACAAAATAAAGAAGGTTTTTTGCCCGTTCAAAAATACAACAGACAAGCAAACAACCAAACAGATAACCAAAAAAGAAAAAAAACAAAAAACTGCCAGAAAAAATCAACAATCTCTTTTTCGAACCTCCGGAACTCCCTTTACCCTTCTTCTCGCTCACGAACAACACATCCCGACAATACAAATTAAAATACACCGTACTCTCTTTCTTTTTACTCTTCAAATTCCCGATAACATACAGATATCCACCGGAATGCTCCACATACCGCTTGTGAATCTCGCCATCCGCTCTAACAATTAAAGAAACCCGCGGACTCTCCATCACCAACAATAACAAACATAAAACAAAAAACAAAAAAAAATCAGCGGGAAACGGGTAATCCCGCAGAATTTCAACATGGAATTCAGAACGCACACAAATTCTGTTTTTCCTCATCTCACAAAATTTTATTATACCATATAGTGTTAACTGAATATTAATTGGAGGTTAAGGATAGTTCAGAATATTCGGTCCATCGATTGTTTTTTCGGACTTTTTTTTATGTTTATAACGCATCCATGATCCTTTATAGCTATGCCCTACCCATCCATCCCTTTCAATCGAAATACCATCGCGTGTGAGCCTTACGTATAGATTCTAAGAATCCCATCTAAGATCTCCTCGACCTTCGACTTCACACTCGCACCCTCACTCCCGCCGCTTGTCACACGAATCATATTCCGCCCCTCGCGGCTGATTAATTGAATCAACACCGCACTTTGGTTCTTTCCGGAACCCACACGCCAGAACGCACCCACATTCGAAACATATTTCGGAGGACCGATCTCATGCGAGAGGAATACCGTTAATCGCGTAAACGCCAATTCCCCAACACCGCTAAACTCCAGCGAAAAACTTTGCCGACCGCTCTGCAACACCGCACGATCGTAGTCATCAAGATCTAAGGCTTCTTTCCCAGCATGGATCACGTTCGGAAATACCCACTCTTCCATCGAACCACGATAACACACGCCATCGGCCTCCAGATATGACATCAATAACTCGAACTCGGAAACTTTGCCGGGATTCCATAACTCCAGTCCTTTTGTTTTACTCAGATGCCCTCCTTTACGCGCCGCCTCTTCAATCATTGCGGCGATCCGTTTATCCACAAATTCCACATCGAGGATCACATATTTATCCGCGCGGCCCATTTGGATGACTTTCTGCGACTGGATCCGACGCAGCAATGCTTTGAGGAGGCCGATATCTTCTGGCATCCCTTGGGATAACCGGGACAACACCTCGTCCAAGCCCATCACTTTCGATTCTTGGGATAATCGTTCCAAGAGGGTCTCCATACGTTTGAGAATCTCAGCATCGGTAACGCCCGCAATCAATCCCATCCAATCCACCGTCCCGGTAAGATCCTCAAACAACTCTTTAATACCCTCCCCGGTCTTGGCCGACACGCGATAGAGCCGACGAAACCCTTCGCGACGCATGAACTCTGTTATCATCTCCTCGGAAATTGCAGGCCCACCAACATCGATCTTATTCGCCACCAATACTACACGTTCATCGAGCGGGCCCCGGGTACGACGGATCAGATCACCCCAAAACCGCAAATGGTCGAAGGTCTCTTTCCGCGAAATGTCGAACACCAAAATCACCACCGAGGCATCGAACAAAAATAACTCATTTAACGTTCGGAAGTTCCATTGCCCGCCAAGGTCCCAAAAACACAGATATGTATCGTACTTCTCCAGGCCGGTCTTGACCAATTTGAAGAATTTGTCCACACCCACCGTGGATCCCTGCGTCGAAGAATATGCCCGACCTGTCATCGTTAACACCAAATGTGTCTTCCCCACCGACGACTCGCCTAAGAGAACGACCTTTGCATACAGCGGCATCCGAACCCCGACAACATCCACTTGCGTGAGCATGGGAAGATCCATTTGATAGTCGGAAACTTCTTCTAACCCGGCCAGCGACACCCGGCTACCCCGCAGCACAGCAACCACCGCCTCCTCAACTTGCCGACTCGACGACACGACACGCTCTTCCAAATATGCAATCGCACTGTGTAATCCATTTAATCGTGGATTCGTAGAGCCACCGGAGAGTTCCACACTTAAACTCGATAATTCCGGGGCCAGCGATTTTAAAAGTGCGGATGCCGCGATATATTCCTCCGACTTGATCAAATCCACCGCCTCGTTGTATCGACGCTCCAGTCCATTATACTTCTTCGTATAGCAAATAAACTCTCGGATCTGCTCATAATCAGCCCGTAATCGCTCATAATACGCACGTTGCTCCTGATCCAACACATCGTGATAGGGGCCCTCCAGAAAGGGACTGAGGCCCTCGAGCATCTGAACCACTATTCGCTCCATCTCATCAACATCTTTCCGACTCTTCGCGGCCTCAAAGACCTTTATCGCTTGGTTGTACCGGTCGGACCAGATAAGGTGATAAAGTTTTATCCAGTATCGTTTATCCTGCCCGATTTGATCGACCATCGTCGGAATGAGGGAATTAAAGTCGGAATTTTTTAATATATCATGGAATTGTTCAGATTTCTCGATCTTCAGCTGCAGATATAACAAACTTAAGGAATACTCCTTTCGGGCCACCCCAGCATCGATCAACTGCTGCAGCCTCTTAAATAATGCAAAGCCGGATTCTACATCCCGAATCTGGATGGCTGAAGCCGTTCGCATCCACTTTGCCGTAACGCTCTTTATTTTATCAAGTATCACCCCCTCGTGAATTCGGTTCGCTTCTTGATTCATTCTTCCGATTAATTCTATTATTGTCAAGGCTTCATCCATCGAATTTATCGGCTGAGACACCCATTGCTCGAAATGGTCTAAATAAGCCATATACAACCGGTTCGCATGCTTTGAATAGAAAAGATCTCCCATCGCATCCAATCGGACTGCCCATTCGGTCAGCCAATGGTACAAACCTAAAATTTCTTTCCACCCTTCAACCACATCAACTACCCTTAAAAATACCTCATATTGGACGTTCGCAAATTCCGACCATGTCTGCGCCTCATCGGATGTTCCAATTCTTGTTGCATCTCATTCAAGATCTTCATCCCTTGTTCCACAGATGAGATTTCCGTATCTTGATAGTTTTTCCTCTTAATACCCCACGCGGAATAAATGCCATCGTCTGCAATGGTAAAAGAACTCAAGGACCGCACATTCTGAATAACTCCGCTCGATATTTGATAGTTATCAACCTTTTCGTTGAGATTGCGTAGATCTTCGGCGAGATCCTTTGCAGAGACGTTATTATTGATCTTGCACCGCGCATAGATTTCGGCAATATTGCTGGATGACAAAAGTTCGGTGTAGGGGAGACAATCGATGCTTCGGGCTGCCATATATTCAACCAATTGAACCATTATTCTGCTGAGTACTTTTGTCTTAGACCTTTTTGCTGATCGAATGCCGATCGCTATGTATAATACAAATGATAGTAAAAAGGTTCCGTGATAAACGGCAATAAATGGTGTGATGGATAATACGCTCAACCCGACGACCAGCCCGACGACCAGCCCGACGCCCAGCCCGACGAACAGCCCGCCGAACAGCCCGCCGACCAGCCTGCCGCCCAGCCCGACGACCAGCCCGTAGTCATGCTCGCCGAACAGCCCGACGACCAGCCCGACGACCAGCCCGACGCCCAGCCCGAAGGCCAGCCCGAAGGCCAGCCCGACGACCAGCCCGTATAACAGCCCGAAGGCCAGCCCGACGCCCAGCCCGCCGAACAGCATGATTTTATCTTGCACACTTAATGTTTGATCCTTATATACAAAACTTGTCAGGTGGACAATGATAATTAGAATCAAAAATAAAATCATCAAAAGTTTCTCCGTGAAAACAACGGTGTCAAAAAAATGACCGCCCTCAAACTCAAAAACTATCCTCTCCATATCAAAAATAAAATAAAGCGCAACCACAAGACTCAACAAAAACAATCCAAACAGCGTTAAGCGCCAAACGATCGAGGGTACTCTAAATTTCACGGTTTCGGTTATGTACGGGTGAGATAGATAATTAATCAAACTAATCGAGTTATTCAAAACAACGCAAATATCCTTTATCAATTTATTATCAATATTTTTAGTATTTTTGTTTACAATATCATTATTTTTGGTTCTTTTAGATTCGGATTCTATTCCTCGAGCAATAATGCTACCTTTTAATGAATCAATTTCATTTTCATTTTTTATTATCGATTCTAAATCAGTTTTAGTTATTCCTCTTAAAATAATAATATGTTTACATGTTTTTTCATATTGATAAGTCGAAGAATTTTTGTAAGCAAAGCAAGAACAAACAAATTCACCATTGCTTTTTGAAATAATATACTCTTCACGTTCTCTTGGTAATATTAATTGATCTCCTTCGTTTAGGTCTACCATTTCATTTACACCGTCTCTACATTTGTATTCTATCTCTTAAATTATAAAAATATTTTCAAATAACTAGGTTGTCGTATAACTCATAACACACAT
>CAZUTM010000103.1:0-16422 GCA_964623665.1 uncultured archaeon | reverse complement strand
GAGAACAAACTTTTGATTTTTCCGGAACCACACAATCGAATCGCAATGTTCTTTATTTTCTATCTTTAATTAAAGAATTAGGCATGTATGCGGTGGTCAAACCGGGTCCTTTTATTCACGCCGAGACCGATTACGGTGGTCTTCCCGATTTTGTGAACCCCGATCAAAATCCCAAAATTAAGCCGTTCAAAAATTGGCTAGGATTTACAAATCGTTGGTTTGCCTTCTTCGGTAAACCGTTGCCATCACCTCTAGATCCCGAGTTTCTAAGATTATCAAAAGCATATTACAAAGCGGTATCGGAAAAGATTATGGTAGACAATATTTATCCAAAAGGGCCGGTCATTTGCCTTCAATTCTTGAACGAGGGGTTGTATTCAGAGGGCAATATGCCGTTTCCGAACATCGGGGATTACAATACCCACACAGTCCAACTATTTCGTTCCTATATCGAATCAAAATATGGTTCTATAGAGAATTATAACGCCATTCACAGAACACATTTTCGGAGTTATGATGCGATTGTTCCACCGGGTGCTACGCTTTGCTCGATTTCCGATGACTATAATCCACGGGCAAAGCTCAAACTTGTGATAGATTTCACCGATTTTATTCAAATTTATTATGCGGAATGGGTGAACCAATTGAAAGAGTCCTTTTTCGAACCTTTGAAGGGCTTTGAACCGATTCCAATTTTCAATAATATGAATCCCCAAAGCGATTTCAGTCAAGGGCTGGATTCATGGGCGACCCGTGTGAATCCGGAAAAGGTCAAGCGGTTATGCGATATTAATTACGGGTATACGAATTGGATCGGTGCGGTGAATTATAAGAAATCGAGTTATCTTCGCTACAGTTTTCTCTGTTCACGCTATCCCGGAGTGAATTTTGAGGAAAATTGGGGGTTCGGAAAAATTTACGATTGGTATTATACATACGGATTCACACCGCTTTATCAAACGCTCTTAGCTATCGCTTCGGGTGCGACCGGCTACAATGTATATACCGCTGTGGGAACTGCCCATTGGGATAAACAGATTTGCAGTGACACCCATATCCCGTACCCGAGTCATTCTCCTATTACTCATCTTGGAAAAATCACAAATAAGGCTTTGATTTGTTGGGGGCTCAATCGGATGTTTGCTCCCGAGTATTATGGCAAAGAACTTTTTGAGATGCAAAAACAAAAAAGAATCACCATCGGAATCTATCAACCGTATGTAAATCTTGCTTCATTTGCGGGTCATCGACAAAAACTATGGAGAAAATTGGGGTTCAAAGATGGGCCAAGTTTCGGCATGGATTTTCTTGGGAAATTCCACGTAATGATGAATGCAAACAAGGAGCAATACGATTTCATTAATCTTATCGATTGCAGCCTTGAAGAACTGAAAAAATGCAAGACAATTTGCTTGGTAACCATGGAATTCATGGAAAGAGACGTACAAGAAAAACTCAAATTGTATGTTGAAAATGGTGGATTCTTGATTCTTTTCGGAGAATTTCCGGTTCTTGATGATAATTTTCATAATTGCCAAATCCTCTTTGATCTCTTCAAAGATGAGAAAGGAACGATCGCGTGTAAAAAAGGCAGATTAGTGATCAAAAAGGTCGGAAGCGGTAGATTCGGGTTCCATCAAGGAAATCCTTTCAAACGCGACAGGTCGATCCGCTTTAAGATCGCGGAAGGCTTGGTTCGCATTATCCAAAAAATCCCGGTTTTAAAATTTGGGAACATTGCAGTTCACGGAAAGGAACTGCCATATGCATTCGGAGTTGCGCAGATTGCTGATGGATTGTTCAATAGATGGGGAAATGATATTATAAATCCGAAATATACCGATGTACTCAATCGAACATATAAGATTCTCGACCAAGCGTTGAACAATTTCGGGATTCGCAAAGACTTTCTTTTGGAAATCAACAGTTTAAAGGCAGATGTAATTCTATTGGCCCATCCAACAAAGAATATTCAATATTTGTTCTTATTCTCGATGCAAACCGATGATCTTCTTTCGATACGAATTTTTTATTCAAAAAATGGAGAAAATCGTCGCCCGAACGAAATAAAGACCAAATTGGTTGGTCATACTGCGCAATTCTTCCGGATAGAAAATGGGGATATCACTGCCTTCATTTACAGCGGATTTAATCCCGCTTCCGCGCTCGGCAGCCCTTTAGATCTTGAGATTAATGGGAAAGCGTTCAAAACCGATGACATTGTTGATCTTGCTTATATTAAAAGTCCAAAAGAAGATCCCAAAGAAATAATTGCAGGAAATGTTCATGAACCAACGAAACACCGATTGCAACTTCCCGATGGGACTATTGTTCAATTACGGTTCGGTTTAACGCTGATATAAAAAAGAGTTCATAAAACAACCTCACAGAAAGCGCATAATACTCCTTTTTGGCATTTTCCACCACTTGTTTTTTCTCCCTCACCAATAGCCCTTAGCTATACAATACCGGTGCTTCACGCTCATGCAAATTTTTTATAGATCTATCATTTTGAACCAAAGAAGTTGAGCGCGTGGGAAATTGGAAACGAAAAAATTTATTTTAAAAAGAAGATAGATCAAATTATGCCAGTGTTCTCACATCAAGATTTCAAAAAATACATTGAGGTAGTAGCCAAACGCGGACAAGCGCTTCAAAAAATAGGAAAACGTAGGGCCGAAATCGCAAAAACCGAGGCAAAGCTCGCGGATTTACATAAAGACCTTATCTCCGATTTGGAGGAATATAACGAATCGATTAATCGACAAGTGGATCAAATGAGAAAGTTTCATCGAGAAAAGCTCAGTGATTTCGACCAGCAGGATATCGACAAACTTCTCAGAAAGAAATCGGATATTGAAAAAGAACTTCAAAAATATGATGCGTTCAAGGAAGCATTGAAAAATCTTGCACAGACAACCGAACGTTATGCAAATAATATTCAAAAAGAAGCCGATCTGATTCTAACCTATTGCAGAAACCGGATAAAATTTTTAGAATTAGATGAAGAGCTGATTGATAAAATCGAGAAGTTGGAATCCGAAAAGGTTCGCGAGAAAATCAAATCAAAGAAAGATGAAATCGAATCGGAGAATAATAGAAAGAAAGCAGAAATCGCCCGTCAAGAAGAGGTGGTTCAGAACGATAGAATGGATTCGATTTCGGAGTGGCGTTCTCTTAAAAACATAATAGGCGATATGAGTTAATCTGTTTTCGCAATAACATTTCAGGATTTCCGTTTTTTCGTGTTTTAATTTATCCGATTTTGGTTTTTACAATGGTTTTTTAATCGCATTCTTAATTCCCGGTTTCATCAACTCGCTTCAAAATATATTTTTTTGCACGGAGCGGATTTGATTTTCAAGCCGAAGATATAAATAGGTATATAGCGATAATACTTTTGGTTTGAGATGGAGCGAACTATTACAAGCGTCGGGCATCGGGGCTTTCGAATCGGAGTAGATGAGAATACATTTATGGCGTTTGATAAAGCGGTTGAACTGGGGCTTGATTATATCGAATTTGATGTTCAATTGAGTTCTGATGGCGTTCCCGTGGTGTTTCACGATAAAGATTTGGAAAGAATGACCGGAGTGAAAGAAAAAGTAAAGAATATGTCAATAAAAGAACTAAAAAAATTAAGGACGTTAAATTTCAAGCAAGAAATTCCGACTCTACAAGAGGTATTTGAGCGATATGGAAATCTGGTTGGGTTCATGATCGAAATTAAGGATTCGGAGGCTACAGATGCGATTGTCCACGCGCTTAAAACGATGAGTAATAAAAAAGGAGTCTGTATTAGTGGGAGAGATATTCGTTCTTTGAATCGTGTGTTCAATTCGCTGGTGTATTCATGTATTTGTTTTAATATCACAAAAAGTAAAGATTATACTTTGGAGGACTTTTATAAAGCAGAGGTTCGCGAGGATATACCGGTTCCTTGCGAGATAATATCTCTTTCGGCGCAATTGATGAATGAAAGGTTTATTAAAAAGTGTAAGCGATTGGGAATTGTGGCTTCGATGTGGAATTTGGGACCTGAGAATGAAGGGAAAGCTTTTGTGAAGGAGTGGAGATCAAAGGGGATTGATATGATCTTGTTCGATGATCCTTTACATTACAAACATTTTGTCGAGGAACGCAGTGATCTTATATTGAATTAACTTTCGCGCTCCTAATTTTTATTTTTTCTGCTGATATTTTCTTAACAATTTTCTTTTTATAGCGCGCGATCATTCAATGGTTATCGATTGTGCCGGATTAAATTATTAATGAGCAGTTATGGTTTTATTATGTGCTGATTCTCCGATTACGGCGATATGTATCATAGAATTCTTTGAATCCATTGGTAAAAAATGTAATTGATTTGAACATAATTGTAATCTAATTTTTTTTAGAGATCCATGATTTTGAATTGTCTTGACTTTTGAATATTTAAATCTTCGTATTTATTTGCAAATAGTTAATCGGATACTTTGATTTAATAATAGAAGCTGGTACTTGCATTAAGTTATCAATAATAAGTCTTATAATGATCCAAAGGTTGATTAGTATATCGAGAAGAATGTTTCTTCGGGATATTAATGGAGTGGTGTGTTGTTGTTTGATATTGATAAGTATTTTACTAATGTATTGAATTCACCTCAGATATTTAAAAATCGGCAAGTGTTACAGCCTGAATATATACCAAGCGAGTTGCCTCACCGAGAGTTGCAAGTGCAAAAGATTGCAGAAATTATCTCGACATCTTTACGAAATACCGCTCCTTCCAATCTCTTTCTAATAGGAAAGACCGGAACCGGGAAAACTGCAACTATTCGTTATGTTTTGGAAAGATTGGAGCAATCGTTCTTGAAAGCGAACATGTCGCCTCCGCATTGGATATATCTAAATTGTCAACAAGTAAACACCGAATATCGCTTGATGGCCAATATTTCCGAGTCGCTTGACCGGGATGATCCGATTCCGATTGCCGGGTGGCCTATCGATGCGGTATTCAATAAAATGGTTGAAAAAATAGAGCAGTGTTGTAAGGATTCTATATGTTTTATTATTTTGGATGAGATAGATATCCTCACAAAAAAGACAAACAATAAGAGCTCCGGTTTGTATAATCTCATACGCATTAATGAGAGACTAAGGAGCGGAAAAGTGAGTATCATCGGGATTTCAAATGTATTGAATTTCAAAGAGACTTTGGACCCTCGTGTGTTAAGTTCGCTTCGTGATGAGATGATTTTGTTTCCTTCGTATAATGCTTCCGAGTTGTTTACGATTTTGATGAATCGAGTCAAAGAGGGATTTCTGAATAATGTGATAGCGGAAGATGTCGTAGCCTATTGCGCTGGGCTTTCTGCGAAAGAGCATGGGGATGCGAGAAAGGCGATAGATGTTCTTCGAAAAGCGGGTGAGCTCACGGAGAGAGAGAACAAAACGCAAATCACAAAACTTCAGATTGATTTGGCTCAAAAAGATTTGGAACAAAGCGGCGTCAAGGAATTTATTATGAATTTGCCAGTTCAAATGAAGTTAATTTTATTATCAATCTATTTGATTGAACGACATCAGGGACAAGACGATATAACAACGGGGTTGGTGTATCGGTGTTATCTTGAATTGCAGAACCAATTTAATGACGTTGGTGAGCTCACGCAGCGGAGGGTTTCTGCTTTGATTAATGATTTGGATCTCTCGGGATTGATCAATGCCACGACCGTGTCAAAAGGCAGAGCTGGTCGTACAAAAGCGATTAAACTGGCGGTTTCGATGAAAGATATAGAGGATGCGTTTCTTTCGAATTGTAAATATGCAAAGTATTTGAATTATTCTTTGCTGTGTTTGAAAACTGATAAATTTGTGAAGATCAAGAACGGGGTTTATAAAACCTTGATTTAGGCCTCCCTAAGCTTTTTTATTTTTCTCTTCTATATACTTTTGAGAGATATGGAGTTGAATTTGATACCCGCACCAGTAATTGCGGAGGGTAAACCCGGTTTTCTGAAAATTAAACCGGAAATCGAGATATTAGCACGTAAAAAGTATCAATTCATGGTCGATACTATTGTTTCTGCTTTAGATGTCCTTTTAGGCCGTAAATGTTGTAATCTTCGATATTTAGAAAATGAGCAAAGCGATGAGGCGAGTCAAAAGAGTAGCGGAACCGTGCCGATCATTTTACGCGAAGAAATGGGTGTTACCAAGTCCCAAAATCATGAAGGATACGTATTGGAAATATCGGATTCATCAATATTAATCAGAGGAGAGAGTGAAGCGGGCATTTTTTATGCGGTTCAAACGCTGCTTCAGCTATTACCATCGGAAAGAGAAGAGCCTCAAGAGGAAATAGAGATACCGTGTATGAAAATCATAGATTACCCACGGTTTCCTTGGCGTGGCTTTATGCTTGATGTCGGTCGACATTTCTTTCCCCCGGATGAGGTGAAGCTGTTAATCGATGCAATGTCGATGTTCAAGATGAATCGCTTTCATTGGCATCTCACTGAGGATCAAGGGTGGAGAATCGAAATAGCGCGCTATCCTAAGCTTGTTGAAATAGGGTCTATTAGAAAAGACACGCAAGTCGGAGGAATTCTCAGTAAAAAAAGAGACGGAAAACCACATTCCGGATACTATACCCAAGAAGAAATTCGAGATATTATCGAATACGCCAAACGACGATATATCGAAGTTATTCCGGAGATTGATATTCCGGGTCATTCCACCGCCGCGCTTGCCGCTTATCCCGAGTATTCATGTCGAGGCGTGCCTATCGAGGTGGAAACGACGTTCGGGATTAAAAAAGATGTGTTTTGTGTAGGAAAGGAAAATACTTTTGAATTTCTGTTTAACATCATCGATGAAATCATAAAATTGTTTCCTTTCAAGATTTTTCATCTTGGCGGCGATGAAGTTCCAAAAGATCGTTGGAGAGAATGCCCAACATGTCAAGCACGCATAAAGGAATTGGGATTAAAAGGAGAAGAAGATTTACAAGTATATTTCACAAATCGAATCGCTGAATATTTGAAAAATAAAGGCTGGCGCATTATGGGCTGGAATGAAATCCTGGGTGCGGGGGTTGATCCTAGTGCAATCGTGCAGTATTGGGCGCATTCAGAAGAGCCCACGGTAAAACATCTAAGGAATGGCGGCAATGCAGTTTTCTCAAAATTTGGACATATCTATTTAGATTATAATTATGGACTCACGCCTCTAAGGAAATCATATGATTATGACCCGATTCCCGATACCCTCGAAGAAGATTATCGAAAAAACGTGTTAGGCATCGAAACTCCGATGTGGACCGAATGGGCGCGCAATATTACCCGTCTTCATTGGCAAATATTTCCTAGAATCCTTGCAGTTGCCGAGACCGGATGGACACCTAAGCATCTTAAAAATTATCCACGTTTCCGAAAATCATGCGAAAAATTATATCCAAAATTGAAAAAACTCGGAATTAAACCAGCAGATCTTGCGGTAGTCGACCCTAGGGGATTTAAACGGTGGATTTTGCTTATGAAATCAATCCATGAGCCGTATGTTCCGGAAAAATAGATTTTTTAAGAAAAAAACATTAACCGTTGAATTTCCAATTCATTTTATCGTTTACAATTTGCTCAACAATTTTTTTAGCGTTTTGGTTTGGATTTTTTAGCAATTGCTCTAACACTTTTACGAGATGTTTACATATCTCTTTTTTCCTTGCCCGTTTCATCGAGAAATCGACACAATCATGCGACAAAATCTTCGTCTGTGCATCAATAAGGAAATTATATGGCTTACCTTCCGAACCTTGAATCTTTCCCGAAATGATGCCTGCATCGAAATTGAGGGTTTCAAATGTAATATCTGCATTATCTATTTTTAAACCTGTTTGAACTGTTGTTTTTGCCGTGAGTTGTTCTAAGATTGCATCAATGCTTTTGCCGCCACTTGGTTTTTTAGCAGATTCGGAGGATTCTGGATTGGGTGTTTCGGAAGGCGTTTTTTGTTCAACTTGTGCGGTCACTTTCGCTTTTGGAGATTTTTGAAGCGATTCTGGACCCGGTCCCCACGAATCTTTTAGTTTTCCGAGCATCTTCCGATATTTCAAAATTCCCTGTTTTTGAAACTCATCGAATTTATTTTGAAGCTCGGTATTCAAAGACAATTGATAGTCCGGCGTGGCTTTAAGAATACCTTGTTTAACTGCTTCAAGGATGTCTTTTTTAGCACTTTCGGGTGTAGTTAAATGAAGGTCAAAAGCGATGAAATAGACCAATTCTTTCCAATTAATCGATGTTCGATCGATGATTTTCCAGATATAAAGCATTTTTTCATCTAATTTTGACGGGACTGCAATCATGCTCATGATTATACCTCTTACTAATTTTATTTTAATTGATTTTTGTTAAAAAATTATTGTGTATCCAGATCGATAATTTTCGGCTTAAAACTCGGCCCTTTTATATTAATGATGGGAATCTTACCGCAGTCGGGAACGATACCTAAGGAAGCCATGAAATCCGTTTGCTCTTGAAAGCACCCGGCGTTGACCAATGCCACTCCTTTGTAAACAGAAAAACCACTTTTATGCAGATGACCCGTGTGAAAAATATCCGGAACCACATCGATCACAAGATGATCCTCAAGTGCCGGCGCCATTTGGGTCTTTTTCCCGTAGGAGGGTACTAAATGTCGGTTTTCCAACATGATTTTCATGGATTTAGGAACGTTTTCATTTGACATACCCGGCAGCATGTTGATGTCTATCATCGATTCGCCATGATAAATCAAGGTCTTAATTCCATGTAATGAGACCATCGATGGGGCACCTAAACATGTGACATTGGGGAGGTCTAAAAGGGGTTGGATAATATCTTTATCGATTCTTGGAGATGGTAATGCTTTTCTTACGGGATCATGGTCGCCGGGAACAAATATGATATTAATATAATCAGGAAGTTCAGCAAACCGTTGAGCTGTATATTTATATTGCTCATAGATATCTAAATGTGTTAAATTTTTTTCTTGACCGGGATAAATACCAATCCCGTCGACCAAATCTCCCGCAATTGTAATATATTTGATGCTTCCGGCCCATTTTCTTTGTTCCTCGGTTCCCAACTCTCCTTTTAATAGTTGGACAAACCGATCCCAAAGATGGCCCATGTGCTGTTTACTTCCGAAATGAATATCACTTAAGCAACAGATGGATAAGTCGAGATTTGCGAATGTAGGTTCATGTTGATTTTCCAAATCTGGGAGTTCGAAATTATTCACAAACACCACCTTGGATTTATCATATTTATTAATTTGCATGAAGCCTTCAATAAGTAGCACTGCATCTTCTAAAATATATATCGCTCTTGCGATCAATTCTTCATTTCCCTTTCCGTTCCGGATGATTGCTTTTATTGTTGAGGACGGATCTTCTAACGTTAAAATAATCGTTCCATTATTGCTGATTCGTTTTTCCATCACCATACCGATAAATTTAACTTCAGAATCTTGCGATAATTTTTTGATTTGATAAATTGTGGAGGCGTCATCATATCCGGGTTTTTGTAATATAATTTTCCTTAATTTTTCGTATTTATCTAATGCAACGGCATGAAAATCTTCCACTTTACCATCCGTGTATAATTTGCCCGTGGGATCTTTCAAGATCTCGATTTCGGCATCATATTCTTTCGCAAGCGGTTTGAAGGAATATCCGCTTCGGATTTTTGTAATCAATGACTCGAAATATTTATTTTTTTCATCCTTGATGTCGTTATTTAGTTTAAGATTTTCCAAGCCGGGAATGACTTCTTTGATATCCACCACCGGCTCACAAGCGGGAGGTTCTTCTTCTGATTCATCTCCTTCTTCGGGATTGATCTCATCCGAATCGGGATCGGCAACACAACCTTCCCGATTTTTCGCATTTAGATATTTTAACTTATTTTTTAGTTTTTCGGCAATGCTGGTCTCAGAGTTAGCGCTTTTATTTTCCGGTGCGGTCTTGGTTTGCTCATTCGAAGATCCATTGCTGTCCAATTCCAAGATTGCATTTATTTTCATTACGGTTTCATTTTTATTCTCCTTTTTTTCTGTCGATCGCATTGCGGACTCCGATATAATGGAATCTTCAGCTGATGCTTTTAAGGGTTTCACCGAGTCTTCGCTGCTTTTACTACCGTTTTGATTTTTGGTAGTTTTTTCTTCGCTTGCATTATTCGTGTTTGGTTCGGTAGCTCTATTTTTTTGTTGTGATTTCTCGGCTTCGTTGCGAATAGCAGAAGTATCCATCCCTTTCGCACTTGGATTGACCGCTTTGGATTCGGCAGAACTTTCCATCCCTTTCGCACTTGGATTGACCGCTTTGGATTCGGCAGAACTATCCATCCGTTTCGCACTTGGATTGACCGCTTTGGATTCGGCAGAACTATCCATCCCTTTCGCACTTGGATTGACCGCTTTAGGTGTTGGAGACCCCATTATTGGTTTTTTTTGATTATTATTTTGATTTGTATCGTTTAGTATTAATTTTTGAGCCGAAGGAGGTTTTTCATTAGCCTTTTTTGGTCCGTTTGCATTGCCTACCTGCTTTTTCATTTCGGTAATTTTCTTAAACCGGCCGTTTTCTTTGAAATTGTTTTCATTCAATTCAAATTCAATTTGTTTTATTAAATCAAGGGTAGGATCGCTCGCTGAGGGGTAACTTTCGTTATTTGACTTATTCTTTGCGGTTAAATTTTGTTTATTATCGGTTTGGGCTTGGGGTTTTGATTGGAGTTTCGCGGCTTCGGTTCGAACGCTTAAATTATCCTTTGAAAGGGTATTTTGAACCGAAATCTCAGCAATTTTCTTTTCATCTATCTTTTTTTCAATTGATTCGGTTTGATCCGATTTTAATATGGGTTGTTTAGCATTATTTTCGATAGTATTCGATTGTTTTGAATTTTTAGTAGGTAATGTGTTTGGATCCGTTTTATATGAGGAACCTTGGCTTTCTGGTTGGTTGTTTTGCATATTTGGGGGTAAAATTAAGAGACATCTCTCTATTTGTTTCTTATTCGCAAAATATTTTTCCATAGAAGGATTTTCTCGAATAATTTTTTCAATATCTTGCAACGTGAGATGGGATTCGAAGTCTTGAGAATAACTAAGTTTGATGATTAAATCGGAAAAGTAATCATCTTGGGGCTGCGCTTGCTCTAAAAATAATAGCGCATCTGGAGTAATATTAATATGACTTTTCACAAGCCTGTTCAGATAGAAATACATATCTCGTTGTAAAATTTCAACCATTTTCACACCCCGTTTTCCACAGATCGTACGCCCATGTAACTATCTCGTACGCACTTTTTAAAGCCAACATGGCTACGTAAAAACAAGTGCACATGAAAACCAAGAAGAAAACCGGATTTAATCATGATGCTTTTAAATATGTAATCTTATGTTCACGCGGATTCTCTTGGCTTTAAATAGATCGTTTTTGTATAGAAGTATTGAAAGAAGTCTCGGATACTTTTTGGAGATCGTAACAATCCCTTAATTTCCACATTTTTGGGGTAGAATGGATTTAAAAATAAGAAGGAGGAAGAAATTGGAAAATGCCACTTGCGATGAGCGAAAAGATGCATAAGTATTTCGAGCGGATAAAGGAAGATGTAAACGTGATTTATGATGTTGCGAATAAGGCTCGGGCGATCGGGATTGACCCGGAACCCCAAGTGGAATCACCTCAAGCCATGGATATGGCAGGCCGTGTCGAAAAATTGGTTGGGCCTCATGGTGTTGCTGCAAGAATTCGTGAATTGCAAGAGCAAGGGTTGAACCAAGATGATATAACGTTTAAAATTGCGGATGAAGTGATCGAGGAGAAATTTTGCAAGCTGAGTTTTGCAGACAAAGCGGACCTTGCGATTCGGGTGGCACTTGCAATTAAAACCGAAGGGGTGGTCAGTGCCCCGCTCGAGGGAATAGGGAAGATCGAAATCCGGAAGGATGCATACGGCGGCCCCGATTATTTGGCAGTATATTTTGCGGGTCCAATCCGAGCAGCCGGAGGAACCGTTCAGGCTTATTGTGTGCTTATCGCAGACCATGTCAGAGAAAAATTGAAAATAGCACCGTATATAGCCACGGAAGAAGAAGTGGGTCGAATGGTCGAAGAGATAAAACTCTATGATCGAATCATGAGGCTTCAATATCCTTCAACCTTGGAAGAACTCGAATTTGCTGTCCGGAATCTCAAGGTAGAATTGAACGGTGAGCCGACTGAGGATCGTGAGGTTTCTGCATACAGAGATTTAAAGCGAATTAATACGAATCGGGTTCGGGGTGGCCCTTGCTTAGTTATTAATGATGGAATTTTGCTTAAAGCCAAAAAGTTATTGAAAGTTATTGATAAGCGGAATATTGAAGGGTGGAAATGGCTTCATGATATAAAAAAGTACAGCCAAAAAACCGATGAAGATAAAAAGAAAACAGAAGAGGCCGAAAAGAATAAAGAAGGCGAATATGGAGGCGGATTATATGATGGAAAGCAAAAGAAAGATTCAGAAATTAAAAATCAAGAGGTAAAGCACGAAGATGACCCCGTGATGAAGCGAAAAAAGATGTTGGATAAAAAATGTCCCCCGCTCGACAAATTTATTGCTGATATCATTGCGGGAAGACCTGTATTTGCATATCCCTCTGCAATCGGAGGCCATCGAATCCGATACGGTCGATCCCGAAACACGGGCTTGGCAGCTTGCGGGTTTCATCCCTCGACAATGTATTTACTTGAAAAATATTTGGCTGTTGGAACCCAAATTAGGATTGAAAGACCCGGAAAATCGGGCTCAGTTATGCCGGTGACATCTATCGAGCCTCCGATAGTATTGATGAAAAATGGGGAAGTCAAACAATTATGGAACATAAATGAAGCAAAACAGATTGCGGAAACCCGGGCATATAAAAATATCCTCTTTTTGGGAGATATTCTCTTCGGATATGGGGAATTCGCGGAAAATAACCATGTTATCGTCCCTTCGGGATACGTTGAAGAATGGTGGTCAAAAGAACTCAAAGAAGCGATAGAAAAAGCTAATGAAGCGGATTCGAGGTATAATGGATATATACAAGATCCGTTCAAAAAAATTCCGCCGATCAAAGAAGCCCTTGAAATCTCTCTTAAATACAAGATCGGATTGCATCCCAGATACACCGACCATTGGGGAAACCTCAACGGTGTTGATGCTATATCTATTAGAAAACTACTAAAAGAGGTTTTTAAAAAAATAAAAGCAGAGGAAGGATCGGATACGATCCCAACATTTACCATTGAAGAACTGGAACGCACGATTCCGGATGAAGGGTTTGAACTCCCATATAATCAGAACGTAATCGATGCGTTTTTGAAAATATTTTTTCTTCATACGGCAAAACAGAGATCCATCTTGATATCAAAAGATCGGATGATTCTTTTGGCAGAATTGTTCGGATTCGGAACATCACGAGTAGAAAATGAAAATTGGGAAGAAACCGAGCAAAAGGCAAAGGAAATGACCGCGTTAGACTTGTTTAAGATGATGACAAAAATAGAGGTCAAAGATAAGGCACCTTATTATATGGGTACAAGAATGGGAAGACCGGAAAAAGCCAAAGAACGCAAAATGAATCCTCCTACGCATGTATTATTTCCTTTGGGACATGACTCGGAGAATCGGAGGGTGGTTAATCTTGCTGCAAAACAGAAATCAGTTAAAGTTGAAATCGCTCAAAAATTTTGCCCAAAATGCAATTTCCACACGATCTACAACAAATGTGAAAAATGCGGAGGATATACCGAATTCCATCGAGTCTGCAACACGTGCCAAAAATCATTTCCCATTCCCGAAACAAAATGCGATAAATGCGGTGGATATCTCTCCAATTCTGCAATCAAAGAGCTGAATGTAGGGCATATGTTCTCAAAAGCACTAGAAAAATTCAATATTTCCACACCCACAGTCAAAGGCGTAAAAGGATTAAACAATTTGTTTAAAAGTGCCGAGCCGCTCGAAAAAGGAATTCTCAGAGCCATCAACGACGTGTACGTGTTCAAAGACGGGACCATCCGGTTTGATTCAACAGATATCCCTTTCACGCATTTCACTTGCGAGGAAATCGGAATAACTCCGGAAGATGCCCTTCGGCTTGGATATGATGTGGACATTTACGGAAATCCGATCACTTCAGCCAATCAAATAATCGAGCTCAAATGCCAAGATATCATCATAACAGACCACTGCGCAGAATACTTCACCAGAGTTGCCAAATTTGTCGATGATGAATTAGAATTCCTTTACCATCAACCCAGATTTTATAAAATCAAAGAGAAGCGAGATTTGATTGGACATTACTTTGCAGGACTTGCACCTCATACATCCGCAGCCATCGTTGGGAGATGCATCGGGTTTTGTCAAATAAACAGCGGATACGCCCATCCATATTGGCATGCAGCAAAACGCAGAAATTGCGATGGAGATGAAGATGGACTCCTTTTATTGCTTGAATACCTTCTCAACTTCTCAAAATATTATTTGCCATCTTCTCTGGGTGGGAAAATGGATGCACCGCTGGTACTCTCGGTTATTCTTGACCCTAAAGAGGTTGATGGAGAATCCCACAACGTTGACGTCCTAGCGGAATATCCGCTCCAATTTTACCGGGACTCCCTTCGATACCCGAAGCCGAATGAACTCGAATCATATATGAAAGTCGCCAAAAATTATATCGGAAAGAAAGAACAATACGAAGGGTTTATGTTCACGCATCCCACAGAAAACATCAACTGGGGCCCGAAAAAATCTGCATACTCCGAATTGGGCTCAATGGAAGAAAAGATTGAATCGCAGATGTTTCTTACAGACACCATCAACGCGGTAAATAAACAAGACGTCGCCCGGAAAATTCTAACATCTCATTTCACACCGGATCTCATGGGCAATATGAGATCTTTCTCCACCCAAAGCTTTCGTTGCATCAAATGCGGACAAAAATTCAGAAGAATCCCGCTGAGCGGAAAATGCACCGAATGTGAAGGAAAAGTGGTACTCACGGTCACCAAAGGTATGATCTCGAAATATCTGCCGAAAGCAATGACCCTCATCGAAAACTACGATTTGGGAAATTATACAAAACAAAGAATGGAATTATTAAAAAATTACATCCTCTCACTTACAGACAATCCCAAGGTAAAACAATCAAAACTCAGCTCCTTTTTTGCATGAAAGAGTTTCGAACGTGATTCGGGCTGATTGAAAAAATTAAAATACAAGGAGTCCTTTTTTCCATTAACAAAACGAGCAAGCGTAGCCAAGTGGTCAACGGCGGCGGACTTGAGATCCGCTGTGCTCCCGCACTCGTGGGTTCAAATCCCATCGCTTGCGCTCAATTTTTTATCATTGGAGAAGCCCTACATGCTTTTTAACACATCTACAATTTTCGGTAATACTTCTCCGGCTTTCCCTCTAACGTGCACATCCGCTCCGGAATCCATCATCGGGGCATCCAAATTTACCAATATAATCGACGCACCGGTCATTTGAGCAATCCCGGGCAACATATTTGCGGGAGCAACCGCAAGCGAAGACCCGATTACCAACATTGCATCACAATTTTGAGCCGCATCCTCTGCTTTTGAAAACACACCGGGAGGAAGCGATTCGCCGAACAGCACCACATCGAATTTAACCAGCCCTTTGCACGAATCGCAGCGAGGCACTTGCTCATCGCTTTCGGGATCCTTAATTTGATCCATCTTCTCTATTATTTGTTCTCGGGAATAGAACATCCCGCAGTGAACGCAATGCCCTTTGGTGGCTGACCCGTGCAATTCATAGATGTCAACGGTACTACCCGCCGCTTGATGAAGCATATCTATATTTTGGGTAATTATGGCCGACAGCTTTCCCATTTTTTCCAAATCAACGAGCGCATAATGAGCGGGGTTTGGTTTCACATCCTTTATCATTTTCCTCAATTCTTTTTCCAAATTCCAATAAAAATGCGGCTCATCAAGAAACGTATAATAGCTTGCATACAATCCAGGGTCAAATTTTTCCCATAGCCCACCGCGGGAACGGAAATCTGGAATGCCTGACTCAACCGAAATCCCAGCACCTGTGAAAGCCACTACGTTTTCAGCTCGCTTTAGTATTTCCGCCGCTTTTCGAATCGCATTTTGAAGAGTGTCCATATCTTTCTTTTCGTGCGGTTTCTTTTATTTTTTTCTATCCTCATCTCTTTTCATATTAAATTTTTCGGAGTTTGCGTTTTTGGATGATTTATGGCCCCAATTTCTCGTATTTGCTTCAGAATCTCTTGAAATTAATTTATATGCAGATATTATTTATTTAGCTTGTGGATGGTAATTTTTATCTGATCAAATATGATCGCGCATAACCATACATGCGCACCTTG
>CAZUTM010000102.1:0-16489 GCA_964623665.1 uncultured archaeon | reverse complement strand
AACAGTGAATATTGTAATAACGCCTTGGATAATCGTAATGAAAATAAACCACCACACATAGATTTGGGCGTAACGTATTGCTTTTGCGGGAGAATGAATATGGTACTCTGATACGTATTTTACAAGAGCAGAACTAATTCCGAATTCTAAAATTATAAAAATCGAACCATAAAGATTGTTAATCCACCCTATTATACCGGAAACCATCGGAAATGGCATGATATATCGATTATAAATCGCAAGCGTGACTATAATCATCGGTAGATTGATAAACAGATTCGTGGTCAAATTCATGAACATGCTGGAGATCTGCCGGTGCATCCCGATGGTCTTCCACCCGGATTCCGACTCTGTTCGGGTCTCAGCATCTGAATCAATTCGTTCAATTGAATGATCTTGACTCTTGGATGGTTTGGTAAACCCATCAATGTTCAAAATGATTGGATGTTTTGACTTTCGTTTTGAATAAAGAAAAAGGCCGACCGAACCCGATACGAGAAAAATGCAAATGACAACCAATGCGGTTTTATTTTTTTGATGAAGAACCGGTGCATATTTCCATATATCATATGATTCAGGCGTTTGTCCCGATAAAATCATTAAAGCTCGATAGATCCAATACGGCGAAAACCACCAGAGCTGAAAATCCCAATTGAATTGCTTGGAATAAAGAATCGTGGTTCCCAATATGCGACCATTTCCGAATTCCGATTTGAAAAAGAGAGGATTCAATGAATTTCTATCCATAACAGGTATTTTAACTTGATTCGTAAAATTAATTTGTACATAATTTCGGATCTCGGGCGAAGAATCCCAATTAATACCTTGCACGAAGGTATCTACGGATTCGGAAATATTCAGAAATCCAGAGTGAAGAACGATTGGTTTTGCCAATCCGGAATTAACTAATCCAAATGCTTCATAAATCCTGAAATAGAGAGAAGCATTTAGATTTAATCCAGGAAAGATGAATACTGATCCGCCATTTTCTACGAATAATCGAATTTCTGTGACATCAGACTCAACCAACTCATTACATGCAATCACGAGAACCGAAAAATGGCTTAAATTTTGATAAGCGAATTCCGAAGTGCCAAATTCATGAACAGTAAATCTCTCATCAATTGCCAATTGAGATCGAATGATGTTGCGATCTTCAAGCGCATAATCACAATAGAATCCTACCGATATCATTTCTAAATTAGTAGATTCTTGTGATTTGCCCACTTGAAAAAAGATCGTTGATGAAATCGAAAGACAAAGAACAAGAGCAACCATTTTGGAAATTAAAACGCTTTGCTTCAATCCGGTCAATTGAAAAAGATAAATCAAAGAAAAAAAGCTTTCGAAATACGAGTTTCGCGTTTCCAAATCGCATTATTTACTCTCCTTGAGCGCCGCCATCGATGAGACAATAAGTAGTATAAAGATAGCGATGTTTGTAAATGGCTGCGAGAAATAAAGGAGTAACGCAAATAGAAAGAATAAAAGCCCGCCATACTCGCTTAAAATAATATAAATCAATTTAGGCAATTTACATTTCGATTTCTCATCTGTATTTTTTTGGACGAAAGATAAAATCACGGCTGCAGTCACCACAAATGCCATTTTAATGATTGAAAGATATTGAATGAGTATTCCAATGATTCCGGCAAAGCAATAAAACGCTAAGAAAACGACCCAAAGGATCTTTATTATTAATAATGGTATCTGATTAACCTTGACCGGTGCGATTATTGCTCTTATCATAATTGCAGAAGCAACGATTCCGATAAACCATATATTCGAGCGATATAAAACCCCAAAATCGCCTAATGATAATACTCCAAATACGAATGCGAGAATACTCATATTGGGAATTCTCAAGGGAATTCTTTGATCGCGGTCCTTTGATTGTGTTTCACTCTTTTCTTCGGGAAGTCGTGCAGTATATTTTTCAACGATTTCAAGTGAAAGCACAAATCCTAAAGCAATCATCGATACGATTGCAAGTCTGAGAGGGGTCGAGAGCATGGATCCGCCTCGAAAGCCCATATATAGCGAACATATTGCGAAAGCGATTAAAGCTTCGATTCCGATGCTTGGAATTTCTGTATCTTGATGATTTTCAGAGATTTTATTTATGAATACCGGCAAAACCACAACAAAGATTCCAGCATTTACAATAAACATTAACCTCTTCGTTAGATTTCCATCTCCCGTAGCAAATCCCGTGATCGGGCTTATGGTGTTCAAACCGGGATTTTGATCCAAGACCAAGCCGATTCGAAAATATGAAAGATAGTACGTGTAGAAGGCGATCGCTAAAGCGAAAATACAGATGTAGATAATTCTGTTTAACATCTTTGGATTCATTCGATATTTAACCGCAAATGAGCATAACAATGGAGAAAGGAAAATTGAGCCCAATAACAGAAGATCGACCGTTGGAATGGCGGATTGGTAATTGAAGAAATTGATGAGCATATAGAGGAAATATTGAAACCAATCGGCAATAAGAACCAATAGCATGAATATAAGAATGGTTGTTTTTAATTTTTGAGTAATATTATGCATAAATTTACCCTCCGTTTGCCATTTCAATTGTGATGGTGATATTTTGATAAGGCGTTAAGGGCGCCCGAATATCAAGCCAAGTGTATGTCGCATTAGAAATAGAACTGCGAATATAGACACCTTTGGTTGAGTTCGACGGTATAGGATTCC
This sequence comes from uncultured archaeon, assembly GCA_964623665.1. Lineage (GTDB taxonomy): Archaea > Asgardarchaeota > Lokiarchaeia > Sigyniarchaeales > Promethearchaeaceae > CAZUTM01. The sequence goes on along the minus strand of CAZUTM010000102.1, from coordinate 13,783 downwards.
AGATCTTCCCATTCGGAGCCTTCTCAAGCATTATCGGGATGCGTGCTGAAGGTATAAATTCATTCATGGAATTATGTAGTGAAATATATGCTTTTGCAGTTGGATCGATGCCAAAATTTGGGTCTTTCGCAATCGACGAATTAAATCGACCGACTGGTATCGAGTTATGCGCATCCCGGATTCCGCTATTGTTGTAATCATACGTGTAATTGATTATTTTGTTATTTTGTATTACCAATCGTCTGTAGGCCGAATAGCCTTGAATGTCTTCTTCTCCGTTCTCCACCACATATTCGGATATACTTCCGGAGGGCTTAGCCGCTGAACGAGTTAATATTAGATACGGTCGAGTAATTGGACCCAAATATTCTCTTTGTTCCGATAATGATACTAACTTTCGTACCATGCCCGCTCTTCCCTCGTTGATTGTTGAGAGAGAGATTAACTCCTCAATCGGCGCTACCGCATCAATATGCATGTGTCCGGCCAAAATGGCATCAACATCATTCGAAAGGGCCATCTGCAACAGAGAGATCCACGAAGCGCCGGCATAATTGGGCTCGGGCGGATAGTGAAATGTGAATAGATTCACCGATTTTGGGTTTTCTTTAAATTGATTATCAAGGTATTCAAATACCGATGTTCCAATCGGTAAGACGTTCGTCATAAATGTTATTTTCACATCCGACCAAATCACCGATCCAAAAGAACTTCCAAAATAATGAGCCCAAGGCCCCAGATTTTTTTGATCGTGATTGCCTGATGTAATGAGAACCGGGGATCCTAAATTTATCAAGCGTTGATAGGCAATATCGTATTCATTAATCTTTTTTGCCGGATTCTCCATTAAATCTCCCGAAATGATGATCAATTCCGGAGCCAAAATTTTCGAGTCGAACTCCCATCCGCTATTGTTGCCAGAGATGTTCGGTTGGTCCGGAGTGTAATGGGTGTCGGTTACATGCAAAATCGTAAACGGATTTACCTTATATTGGTTTTCAAAATATTTTTCTCCATCGAAAGACTCGGCATCATATTTCCAAGGAAAATAGAGACAAGAAGATTCGCTGATAATAAATGAAGTTCGATATAACCCACTTTCGCTTTTCCATGATCCGGGTTTGGGTTGATAGCTTGATAAATACTGTTGTAACTGAGTCTCCGGCGCATTGAACCCGATTACGATATCGTATAATAATGGCGGAAGGGCGTCGTGAACATCACACACCACCGCTACTCCCATCTGATACATCGCGGAAGTGTCTAACCCTTCTGAGACGAAAATCGAAGGATTTTCAATAGATTTAACAGATTGAACATCCAATGAAAATGAAATGCCCTCTCTAAAAACACTTGGAACCAAAATCACTTTCCATTTTGAATGATCGAACCAAAGATTTGGTATCGCAACATCCAAAGGTTCTACGGCTAATTGTATTTCAATCTGACCAACAACATCAGAGGTCCCATTGATTCCTCTTACCGCGGGACCTCTCAGCGGAACACCCAAGCGAGGACTCGTAATAATTGCTCTTGCGTTCAGATTCGGAAGAATGTAGAATCCTGCTACAATCGTGCACACCAAAATTACGAGTAAAGCTAGCGAGCCCGCGAGTTTTTTGATCGTTCCTTTTTCCATATGAATACATATTCTATATAGTATAAGGAGAATTCGATGAAAACTATTGAAGAGATTCTTAAACTCGATAAAAAAAGTTTTTTAAAACCATCATCCGATTTTTTGATTTGGCGTATTGCAAATAAGCCAAAAAATTAGTAAAAAAACTTTTTCAAGATCTTTCTGATTTTAACCTTTCCATTGATGAATGAGTGATTTATCCATAATTACCGTTCCATATTTGATTTTTTGCAGAATTTGGAAAATCGTGTTAATTGAAGGGTGTAAATCTTGATAATGAGTTATAAGATCCAAAAAAATGAATTGATTTTTTTGATTGCAATTCTTTTTTTAATGGATAGCAATGGATTTTACTCCAGAATTTATTTTTATATTCATTATAATTGCCGCCATCTTAATTTCGATGATGGTTTCCATGGTCGGCTTGGGCGGTGGTATTTTATATCTCCCGATGCTTATTTTTATTTTTAATTTGCCGGTGGAAAATGCGGTGGCAATATCATTGTGCGGGATGACCGCGACAACGACCTCCGCGACGATTGCCTATTGGAACCAAAATAAAATAAATGTAAAGATTGCTTTTATTTATAATATTCTCGATATTCCGGGGGTCCTAATCGGGGCTTATGTTACGCTCATTCTTCCTTCGAATATCCTTTCCATTATTGCCGGAATCATTATGATCATTTTGGTTTCTATGTTGCTGAAAAAGAAAGCGGTGAAAAAGGATGAATGCGAATCGGGCGGCAAGCAAGTAAGTTCAACATTAAATGACAGCGATAAGATGAATAATGGTTCGACTCAAGGATGCAAAGAATCTGGATTGAAGAGCGTCTTTGCCGGAAAAAATGCTAATGAGATGCTCAAGTCAGCATGGAATGAACTTTGGAAAGGGATTCCGCATCCGAGTGTTGTGCTTTTAAGCAGTTTCGTTGGGGGTTTCATCACAGGTTTGGTGGGAATCGGTGGCGGAACGGCGGACACGAGTTCGATGATAATAATTGGGATTCCCGTAGATGTGGCTGCGGCGACCTCTGCTTTTGCAATGATGATGACTAATTTAGTGGCGGTGGGTACTCATGGGGCTTTCGGAAATATAATTTGGACTTATGCGATTCCCTTGTCGATAGGCGCGTTTATCGGTGCACAAATAGGCGGTCATCTATCTAAGCATTTGAAAGCGGAAGTTTTGAAGTTAATATTATGTGGTTTTGCATTATTTAGCGGAATACGTTTAATTATTGATGGATTTTTTTAAATAAAGCGTTAATTATTTTCGACTATCGTTTTTTTTTATTCTCGTTTTTGAAAGTGAAAAACAATTTCATTTTTGAATACAAAACATTAAATTTTTTACGAACGAGCAATGTTCATGGCGAAACGAATAATTTCTTTGGATTTTTTGCGGGGCTTTTCGATCATTTGCATCGCTTTTTTCCATTTGTTGCTTATGACTTCGGAATTGGTAGATCAAGCGTCAAGCGATCCATTTTCATTGCCGGTTTTCTTTTTAGCCTTGACGGTTTTTACCGTAGTGTTTGCGCATTGGAGGGGGCTATTTCTAATCATTTCTTCGGTGATACACATTTACACAATGACCGTTGCTGTTAGAAAGGGTGCAGATCGGAAGCAATTATGGAAAACTCAAGTGATCTTCGGATTGGTTCTTTGGGTCTTCGGAATGTTCCGCGAGGTATTTTTGAACGAATGGTCGATTCCGCAATCATTGGCAACCGGTGAAAGCTTTGCGGATGCATTTGCGACCTATTGGAAATGGATATATTTGATGGAGGCATTGGAAAATATTGCTTGGGGGATCATATTCAACTCGACGGTGTTCTATTTTCTCACGAATAATAACGGGATCCAAAAGATTGAGCGAAATGCATGGGTGTTCTTTGCTTTAGCGGTATTTTTCATTTTTGCGGCACCTGTTGTGAATCAATTTGCGCAATCGATTTTGGGATACAATCCCAGTGCGATTCAGCCGCATCGGCAGGAATTTTTGGGATGGTGGGATTATCCTTTGCGTTTGTTCCTTGGGATCTTCATTACTTACAATTCTCCGCTGTTTCCGATGCTCGGATACACATTCGGAGGTTCGGTGTTCGGATTGTTGCTTACAAGGCCGAAGATTCCTAAAAATTTTCTGAGAAACACGGCGCTCTTTTCTTTTGCGTTAATTCCTTTCGGGGTCTTTTGGCTTTTTGTTGTGCAAGGGTTCCCCGAAAATATTGGCGAGTTAATTGATTTTCCCTATCATCCCACATGGTTTGTGCTTATTGCTATGGGGCTACAAATGCTTTTTATTCTGATCGTAATGAGGCTTATCGAGTTCAATCCAAAGATCAATATGGAACGAGTTTTGAAGATTACGCGAATGGGTCGACGCTGGGGAATTACCGCGCTTACGATTTATTCGTTCTTGGCAATTCAACATATTATTCGTGCGATAATGCAGTTGATCATTCCTCGGTTCGATTGGCGCGGGTATTACGGACTTCCATTTGAATATTCTATCCTTTTAATTGTCGTGGTGATTACGGTTTGGCATTTGATTACAGTGCTATGGGAGAAAAAGAAATTCAAGTACTCCTTGGAATGGATTCTCACCAAAGCGGTAAAGAAAAACAAACCCGGGAAAACGATTCGGGAAGATGATCTTTTAGATGTTGAAGGCGTTTTTTATAATCCCGAATTTATCATGTTTGTGAAGCCGTTAAAGGAACAGAAATATAAATATGAAGTTTTGGGTCAATAATTTCAGTCGTTGCACCATTTACGCCTTATTTTTTCGCATTATTTTTTAATATCTTGATTAAAGAGAGAAATTTAATTAAATAATTTCATATACAAAGATTTATAGGCTTATTCGGTGAATTGATTAATTGGTATGCAAAAAAAAGGTCAAGGATCCGTTTGGAAGCGCCAAAAATTCGGTATTGAAACAATTATCGAGAAAATTCTTTATAATCCGCAGTTCCGGAAGGATTGGAAAAAGCGAATGGAAAATGGATTCTATTACTACAGAATTAAACCGACAGTTCGAATTCTTTCGTTGTTGTTTCCGACGCATTTGGAACGCTACAAATTGAATTTTATTGCCAATTCGCATCTTGATGCGGCTTGGCTCTGGATTCAACCCGATACAATTAAAAGGGCGTATATGACTTTCAAGAAAGCAATCGAGTATATCGAAACATATCCGTATTTCATTTTTACGCAAACGAGTCCTCAATATTATTTATGGATGAAACAATATGATCCGGAATTATGGTCGAAGATTAAAAAATATGTTGCCGAAGGAAGATTAGAATTGGCCGGCGGAATGTGGGTGGAACCGGATCTGAATGTTCCATGCGGAGAATCGCTTGTTCGGCAGCGCTTGTATGGAATGCTATTTTATCTGCTTAATTTCGGGAAAATGCCTAAAGTGGAATCCCTACTCGATGTGTTTGGGTTTCCGCAGCAAATCCCACAGATTTTTGTCAAATCCGGTACAAATGATTTTTGGACCACCAAATGTACATGGAATGAGTTCAATAAATGGCCGTTTGCGAATTATTGGTGGGAAGCTCAAGATGGCTCCCGCGTGTTTACTCATCATTTTAAAATTCATTTGTTAACGCTCTTGCAATCGGATTTCTACGGTAAAATGGCGCGATTTCCTAAGCCCGAATATATTGGAAAATCATTCACCTCGTTTAATACAAATAAAGAAATTGAAAACTCTTTTTCAACGGAGGTTTATCGAAGATTGGGGGTGTTCTACGGCTGGGGTGATGGCGCGAAAGGCCCATTGGAAGTCGAAATCGGCGCGGCGCAGTTAGCCGCCCAATTAAAAATGGGTAAATTTTGCCGAATGGATACCTATTTTGAACTTCTCAAGAAAGAACTTAACAACCGGCTTATTGTATGGGCTGACGAGATGTATTTAGAATACCACAGGGGTTGTTTAACAACGCAAGTCCAGACCAAAAAACTCCATCGACTTTCCGAGTATTCTCTCATCGCGGCGGAATCAATCGTCACACTTTTGAATCTTGGAATTAAATCCCCTTCGAAAGCCAAAAGTCTTCCGAAAGACTCTTTGCTGTATAACAAAGCCGCGTTCTTTGAGGCATGGAGAAAGCTGCTGTTTAACGAATTTCATGATATATTACCCGGAAGTTCAATCCAAGATGTTTATGTTATCGCGAATAGAGAATTGCAAGAGGTGGTCGATTTTTCAAACCGGATAATTGGAAATTGTTTACGATTAGCCCACAAAACCTTAGCAAATGATTCGAAGATAACGGTGTTCAATCCATCTTCATTCGCGCGTAGCGAATCCTTAATGATGTCGCAAACAAATACGAGAAGCGCATGGTTCGAACAAATACCTCCGCTTTCGTTTTTAACCATCGAGAAAAGCCAAGTGAAACAAGAAAACAGCGGGTTATTTAAAGATCTTGGAGAATTCATCGAGTTGTCAAATAACAAATTGAGGGCATCAATACGAAAAGCGGATGGTGCGTTGATCTCCTTGATTTACCTTAAAAACAATCGAGATGTTATAAAGCACACCGGAAGAGGTGCGGGAATTCGTGTATTTGTCGATAAACCTAAAAAATACCACGCGTGGAATTTGGATATGAATCATTTATTGAAACCCGTTAAAGTTGAATTCCGCTCTTGCAAGATCGAAAATGATAAAGTGGTAGTCGAGCATCAATTCAGAAATTCCGATTCTCTAATTGAATATGTTCTGTTGGAACATGAAAATCAACTTCGCGTGCGGATTAAATTGAATATGCGCAATAAAGAGATCGTGGTGAAATATTTTGTTCCGGTTGACTTCCAAAATAAAAATGTATATACGGATTCCGCCTACGGAACGGCAAAACGTTCCCGCGTTCCAGAATCGGAGATGCAATTGGCGAAATTCGAGTTCCCGATGCACAAGTGGGTAGATATCTCCGATAATGACTTCGGTGTGTCCATTTTTAGCAAAGACCGCTATGGTGCTTCTGCAAACCATTTGGGAATGGCCGTTACATTGGTAAGAACGCCGAAGCACCCGACGAGCAAATGGTATCCCACCACTCAATTAATCAGATGGAAAGATCGCAGAAAACATACTGATATGGGGTTTCATGTATTTGATTTAGCGATTTATCCTCATGAAAAGGCATGGAATCATAGCGATGTCCATCAAAAAGCGGAGCAATTTAATGTTCCGATATTTGTGAACGATTTTCAACCCAGTTCCTTTATCACTGATTTGCCGGAACCTGAAGTGCATCGAATGATGGAAAATGTTAGAAAACTACAAAAACCCTTTGCTACGGTGAATATCGATAATGTAACGATTACTTCGATAAAACCCGCTGAGATGCCTTATGAGATTTTGAGCGAACATGAAGATTACGAATTTGATGGAAAAACGATCATAGTTCGGGCCGTGGAATGGCTCGGTAAGGATTCCGCGTGTGAAATTTCGTTTAATCCCGAGTTTAAAATAAAAAATATACACGAAGCCGATCTCTTGGAGCGTAAAATTACTAAAATACCGATGAGTAACCAAAAAATCTCCATTAAATTCGGTCACAATGAAATAAAAACGCTTTTAATTGAATTCGAGTGATATTAGACACAATTTTTTGTTTTCTTTATGCAAAACCTTTTATTTTTTTGACCGAAACTATAATATATGAATCCATTCGATAGTGATAAACCCCGCATCGGATTACCCGCTCTCGATAAAGACACTTTCAAGGTTCCCATCAATAATCCAAAGAAAAACGGCAAGCGTGAAGATATTCCCGAGTATTTGGCATCGCTCGGCTACAATGCGTATGAATTCGCCGCTACAAGGCTTGCCAAACTTGAGTATAAAAAAGATATGGATACTTTCAAGGAAAATGCTAAAAAATTTGATGTCTTCGTTTCTCTACACGCGCCATATTATATCAGCCCAACTAACATAGAATCAGAGGCAAGAGCGACATCTATCGATAGGCTGGTCGAAGTGTATCGCTGGTGTTCTTGGTTGGGAGCAAAACGGATAGTTTTGCATCCCGGAGGATATATGAAGTTGGAGCCAAGCGAAGCGGTCAAAGTAATGATTAAATTTATAAGCGATAGTCATGCAAAATTCGAGGAAAAATATCCGAATGAAAAATCATTGATTTCACAAATTCAATTATGTGTCGAGACAATGGGTAAAGCGGGCCAACTCGGTTCGGTGGAAGAGACCGTTCAAATCGTAAAGGAAATTAATAAATCATATGTTGGCCAATGCGTGGATTTCGGGCATTTGTACACGAGACATTTGGGTAAAATTGATGAAAAGAAAATTTTGGAGTATATTGAGAAAGAGCTCGGCAAGAACGCGGTGGAACAATTACATGTGCATATTTCAAAAATAGAATATTCTGCGGGCGGCGAGGTGGAACATGTAGAAAATGCAAATACGCAATGGGGGCCGGATTTCAATAATTACATTAAATTGTTGGTGGAAAACGGCTACAAACACGTGGTTATCAATGAAACGCCTTTGCTACAAAAAGACGGCAATATTCTGCTTGAAATTTATGAGAAACATGCAAAAAAGAAGATAAGGGATTGAAATCGAATTATTTTATTGATGATTTTTTTGATGATTTTTTTGATGATTTTTTTAATAATTTTTTCGTAGTATTCTTAGCCATCTCCGCTTCTTTCTTTGCAATATTCTTTTCCAACTCGGCGTCTTGTTCCTCCAATTGTAATAACATTTGTTCTTCTTCATTAATTTCAACGGATCGAGAATTTGTCATTGGAGAATTTTGAGAAATATTATCTTCGGTTTTGGGGTACTTTCGGTGGTTTCCGTTGTTTCCATTTTTGATTTGGTCGATTTCATTCATGATCTGATTTCCGTATCGCATTTTCATATCAACGCCGGGTGGATCCATACCGAGTAATGGTGCAAGATACTGAGCGGTGTAGGAATTCTTGCATTTCGCGACTTCTTCGGGCGTTCCCGCCGCAACCAAATATCCGCCTTCATTGCCGCCTTCGGGACCGATATCAATAATATAATCTGCGCACTTAATTACATCCATGTTATGTTCGATAATGAGAACCGTATTGCCTTGATCGACCAATCTTTGGATCACACCGAGTAATTTCCGCACGTCCTCGAAATGGAGCCCCGTTGTGGGTTCATCGAGAATGTAAAGGGTTCTACCGGTTGCACGTTTGGACAATTCTCTTGACAATTTGATTCTCTGTGCTTCGCCACCCGAAAGAGTTGTGGAAGATTGGCCCAATTTTAGGTATCCGAGGCCAACATCTACGATGGTTTGCAGAACCGATTTGATCTTGGGAATTTTGTCGAAAAATTCCAGTGCTTCAACGTGCGACATATCAAGAATTTCTGCGATGTTCTTTCCTTTGAATTTTACTTCAAGAGTTTCGCGGTTATATCGTGCGCCTTTGCATTCTTCACATTTTACGTAAACGTCGGGTAAGAATTGCATTTGAACCAAGATATAGCCGCTTCCGCCGCATTTCTCACATCTTCCACCCTTAACATTGAAGGAAAAGCGGCCTTTATCATATCCGCGCATGTTGGCTGTGGGATTTTCGGCGAATAAATCCCGGATGTAATCAAATATTTTGGTGTATGTAGCGGGAATGGATCGGGGCGTGGTTCCGATTGGTTTTTGGTCGATATGAATTATTTTATCGATTCTGGGAAGCCCCTTACTATCCTTGTCAATTTCGAGGCTCTCATAGTTGCCGGGTTTTTCTTTCGAGTCCCGATATACAAGATTATGAATTGCTTTGTATAATATTTCCATAACAAGAGAAGATTTTCCCGCACCCGAAACACCGGTGAAAACGGTGAGAACACCAAGAGGGACATTGACATCAATATTTTTCAAATTATGTTCAGCGCATCCTTTAAGTCGTATCCATCCAGTTCCGATTTTTCTCCGGGTATTGGGAACCTGTATCTGTTTTTTTCCCGAAAGATATTCTCCAGTGAGAGAGACAGGGTTGTCGATAAAGGATTGCATAGTGCCTTCAGCAACGACTTTACCCCCATAAATGCCCGCTCCGGGGCCCATATCGATGATCCAATCGGATTCGCGCATAATATCCTCGTCATGTTCTACGATAAGCACCGAATTCCCTTTATCGCGCAGTGCTTTAAGCATATTGATAAGTTTAAATTTATCTCGGGAATGAAGCCCGATCGAAGGTTCATCTAATACATAGAGAACCCCGACCAAGTTGGATCCGATTTGTGTTGCCAGCCTTACACGTTCGGATTCCCCTCCGGATAGCGTCCCCGCTTTTCGATCCAATGTGAGATAATCCAACCCCACGTTTTTCAGAAATTCATATCTGGACCTAATCTCTTTTATGACATCTTTGGTGATCTGTTTTTGTGTAGCCGTTAAAGTGGATTCGAGTTCATTTATCCATTTCAACCCGGCCTCCACATCCATTTTGGTAACGTCGATGATATTTTTGTTCCGGATTGTCACTGCCAAGGCTTCCGGTCGTAATCGATCTCCATGGCACGATTCGCAGAGCAATTCGTCCATAAATTGTTGATAATATGCCCGCATTTCGTCATTTTTCGTTTCAAGATATCTACGCTGCAATATATTGATAATACCTTCGAAGTTCCGGGTGAATGTGTATTGCCTCTTGTTTCCATCGTCATCTTCTCCCACGAAATTGAATTCGACCTTCTGATCAGATCCATACATGATTGCGTTCCACACATCCTCGGGAATATCTTGCATGGGCTGTTCCAAAGTGGATCCCAGCGCTTCCACAATTGTATTTATCATCTTCCATGAATAACCATCAACGGAACGAAAGCCGCCGATTTGAGTCAATTCCGATTCGTATATTGTGAGTTCTTTATTAGGAAATAACCCTTTTTCGGTGAATTGGAGCATCGTACCCAAACCATTACATGTAGGGCAAGAGCCTTGCGGGGTATTGAATGAAAACGTGGTTGGCTTGATTTTTGGATAGGAAATTTGGCATTCCGGGCACGCAAAATGTTCGCTAAATAGCATGGTTTCACCGTTCACGATTTCGATTTTCACCAATCCTTCCGCGAGTTTGGAGGCTTGTTCGATGGAATTTGCTAAAGTAACCCGGAAATCGGGATTAGAGTTCACATTCTTCATCACCAAACGATCGATTACCACATCGATGGAGTGTTTTTTTTGCTTCTCCAAGGGAATGTCTTCATCCAATTGATATTCGGTTCCATCTACCATGACCCTGCTGTAGCCCTCTTTTTGAAGCGTTTTAAATAACTTTTGATATTCACCTTTTCTATTGTGAACAACCGGTGCTAACACCCGAAATTTTGTGCCTTCCGGTAATTTTGAGATGATCTGCTCCGTCATCTCTGATGTCGATTGTGGGTGAATTTCTCTTCCGCATTGGATACAATGAAGAACGCCGATATTTGCAAATAGAAGCCGGAGATAGTCATAAATTTCCGTGACCGTTCCGACGGTGGATCGCGGATTTTGGCTCATTTGCCGCTGTTCTATCGCTATAGCGGGTGATAATCCGTCAATGCTGTCCACATCCGGTTTATCCATGGATCCAAGAAATTGACGTGCGTACGTGGATACCGATTCCATGTACCTTCGTTGCCCTTCTGCATAGATGGTATCGATCGCCAATGAAGATTTGCCGGATCCGGAAAGGCCGGTTATTACCACCAATTTATCTCTTGGGATTTCCACATTGATATTTTTTAAGTTGTTCTGCCTTGCCCCCCTCACAATAATCTTTTCTTTACTCAACGTTATCAAGCTCCGTAAATTAATTTTATTTAGAATGAACCATTTTAAAATTAAATTTTAATCAAAATTTTAAATTGATTGATTATTGATAAGATAAATCATCATATCGTTTTTGAAGTTTTTCCTTTTTTTTTTATTTTTTTAAATGATTTCGCTTTTAATCTATAAGCGGAGGAAATTAATTCGCATTGTTCTTCATTGATTATAGTCAAGTGAATAATCTTCATTCTACATTTTGAAAGGGCGTTTACCGGCGCGCGGAATTGATCCGCGGCCGGTTTTTATATTTCTCTCCTTTATTTTTGCTCATTTATACCTTCGTTTATGACTTTGCTTTGGACTCATTGATTTTTACTTTCAGTTTGGTAATTTGGTCTCTAAGCAAAGCGGCACGTTCGAAATCCAATTCTAAAGCTGCCTTTTTCATTTCCTCCGTTAAATCTGAGATCAATTCTTCGGTATTTGTGCTTCGTTCAATACGATCCTCCAAGGATTGCCTTTTTTCCCTTTCTTCTTTTTCCTTATAAGATTTTTCATCTGATAACGACTCTTGGATTGATTTTTGGATTGTTTTTGGCGTTATTCCGTGCTTTTCATTATAATCCAATTGTTTATTTCTTCTTCGATTTGTTTCTTCAATTGCTTCTTTCATTGATTGGGTCATTGTGTCTGCATATAAGATAACTCTGCCATCAGCATTCCGACTCGCTCGACCGATTGTTTGTATTAAGGAGCGTGTATTTCTTAAAAATCCTTGCATATCGGCATCGAGGATTGCCACTAACGCCACCTCCGGGATATCCAACCCTTCTCTTAAAAGATTTATCCCAACGATAATATCGATTGTTCCCATTCGCAGTTTTCTTATAATCTCCATCCGTTCCACGGTTTCAATATCGGAATGAAGATATTCAATTTTCAATCCTAGGCCTGAATAATATTCGGAGATATTCTCGGCCAATCGTTTTGTCATCGTGGTGATGAGCACCTTATGACCTAATTGAATCACTTTTTTGATTTCAGCCAGCAAATCCTCGATTTGATTTTCCGCTTTTCGGACTTCGATTTGCGGGTCAATTAAACCCGTGGGTCTGATCACTTGGTCAATATACCCGCCAGATTTTTGCAATTCATAATCACCGGGAGTTGCGCTAACAAAGATCACTTGTTTGATTTTTTGTTCCCATTCTTCGAAGGTAAGTGGCCGATTATCATAAGCGCTTGGCAATCGAAAGCCGTAATCTATTAAAGTTTGGATTCGGGATTTAAATCCTCCAATCATTCCATGGAGCTGGGGAACACCTAAATGACTTTCATCCAATACCATGAGATAATCTTCCGGAAAATAATCGAGAATTGTATGCGGGGTCTCTCCGGGTTTTCGACCGTCGAGATATCTTGAATAGTTCTCAATACCATTACAAAATCCATTTGCCACCATCATCTCAATATCATAATTAATGCGTTGTTCTAACCTTTGGGCCTCGACCAACTTGCCTTGCTTTCGAAATTCTTCAATCGATTGTTGTAATTCTTGTTCAATCTGCTCTTTAATTCCCGTTGAAACAATATCTACACCGGTATGTTCCTCGGCCGGAAAAAGTAAAATATATTTCAGTTCCGCTACCACTTTTTGTGATATCGACTCCATTTCTCGTATTTTTTCGACCTCATCTCCAAAAAATGAAATTCGATAAAAATTATCAAGATACCCGGGAAAAACATCTATAGTATCTCCTTTTACCCGAATATTCTTTCTGTTGAAGTCTAAATCATTGCGCTCATATTGGATTTGAACTAATTTCTTTAACAAATCGATCCTCGAAATATGCATCCCCACCTCCACCTTTACGACATTATGCACCCATTTCTTCGGATCCTCGATACCGAATATACACGAAACCGAAGCGACAATCAGAACATCCCTCCTGGTCAATAAAGAATGGGTAGCCGCTAACCGATACTTCTGAATTTCCGCATTCACATCGGACTCCTTTTCCAAATAACGATCGGTTTGAGGAATATACGCCTCGGGCCTATAATAATCAAAATATGAAACGTAGTAATGAACAGCATTCTTAGGAAATAATGCCTTGAATTCTTGATACAACTGGAGCGCAAGCAATTTGTTTGGAGCCATCACAAGCGTGGGACGATTCACTTGAGCGATTACATTTGCAATCGTGAAGGTTTTCCCAGTGCCCGTCGCTCCGAGCAACGTGAGAAATTTCTTTTTCGCATTCAACCCTTTAACCAATTCTTCGATCGCGCCCGGCTGATCGCCCTTCGGAACATAATCAGTGACGAGCTCAAATTTATCCGTCATATT
>CAZUTM010000101.1:13938-16513 GCA_964623665.1 uncultured archaeon | reverse complement strand
TATTTTGTCCAACCCCAAAGTTCCCCGCGGCTACAATGACCATGGTTCCATTCTGAATAACCCGATCAACCGCTTGCGACACCGAATCAACTAGCGCTTCTGGAATATCCAACGCACCTAAAGCCAAAACGGCGGTTGTGATATGATATTTTGAGTTGTTTGCCCAAATAAAATTTAGAGCACTGATCACATCGGAAAGATAGCCTTTAGCCGATTCGTTTAAGACCCGAAGAGCGGCAATTTTAGAATTATATGCAATTCCGGAATAATTTGATGGAAATATTGAAGTGTTATTTGCAACATAAGAACCTGTGCCCAAAACCGAAAATTGCGGATTCGCGGCGAATTCAATTGCATATTCAAAATAGATATCGAGGAGAGCGGATGGAATGGCGGACATATTCAATGATAAAGACATGTTTCCGCCTCCCAAATTAGTGCTTTGGTTTAATAGTTGTGTTCCTCGATAAATTGAAAGATTATATGAACTTATTTTGGAAGGAACATCGAAATCGGTTAAGGATGCATTTATTTCGATAATAAAATTTCCCGACTTTGGAATTAGGGTTGCCATTTTAATTCGATATGTCCCTTTAGGCAAATGATTCGGATAGAAGAGATCGTAATGAGAATATTTTCCGCCAATTGTGAAAAAGAGATTTTCACCGACACGATAAGGTTCAGAATTAATTCCGCCACCGGAAGCGATTGCGGCAAGAGAAGTACCATGACCATTTTTATCTACCGGTATGGAGTTGCTTTCAATATAATCTTTCCAATAGATAATTTTCGAATCGAAATCGGATTCTGCAAATCCAGGGTTAAATGCGATGGAGGTAGAATCGATTCCCGAATCAAGGAAAGCTATTGTTGAGTTGCTGTTTCCGCTTGCATTCAGCGTCGAATTCCAAATGCCCGGATAATAATTCAATTGTCGAGCGACAAAATTCATTTGCCCGGTAACGATCGGATCATAATATACGGAAGCAACAGAAACTTGTCTGAGAAATTCTCCCAAATATTGATCTGAAGCATTTATGAGCCCAGAAAATCCGTTTGTAATATTCCATGACTCGGATACCAAGGTCCCGCCGTTATTGACAAAAGCGGTTATCCATGAATTCTGAACGGTCGAATTAAATAACACAATCACACGTTCGGTTTGGTTTGTATATTCTATGCCATGAGGTTTCAAAATAGTTTGTCCATCTTCATCACTTCGACCATTATCCATATTAATGAGAGAAGTTTGATCCCCAATAATTGTTGATAAAGAGAACACGAATAAGATCATCAATGCCATTTTCTTTCTCAAATTCATTTCGTACCGATTGTTCGTCTCTCGTTTCATTTGAGTGCCTCCTCTGATTTTTTAAGTTCTCTGTTTAAAAATTTGATCAGATTTTCTTTATCCCAAGCCCGGGACATCAGATCATCTCCAAATAAAAGTTTTTCTTTTCTTTGCAGTTCCATCTCTTCAAGATTATATGATTCTTTATAGCGTCGGAATAGAAAGAGCCCCAGTAAGCCGACAACCACGGGAACGTATACATAGGCAGCATGGATCATAATATTTTCTCTTATTTTGACCGTCTGAATTTCATTCTGATATACAATTCTCGAAATAAAGTAATACACGATTTTTGTTGAAGATATATTATACCAACCTTGATTTTTTGCGAGAATGGTATGGTTAAATTCGTAAGTCTCTCCCGGATTTAAATTATTCACTCTAGCAATCGGAGACCCTTCAATTAACCCAAAACCTAAACCATGATATCCATTTAAATCATTAATTGTGAAGTTTCCGGCCTCAATATTTCCATTATTTCGCACTCTCACGATAACAACCGATTTTTCACCTTTAACCATATCAAAACTTGAGATCACCCTTTCGATGGTCAAATTAATAATACCGAGTAATAAGCCCGTTGACATCATGTTCCGAATGGAGAATTGGCCCAAAGCGCTGAAACCATCAATCGGGCTTAAGAAATATCCACGAAAATTGGTCTTGGTCACCGTAAAGTTAACCTCCGTGAATCCATTGGCAGATAAATTGGAGAGATATAACTGATCTGTTCCCCCAGTAGTTAAGCCTTCAAGGGTTTTTGGTAATTTAATTCGGAGAAAATCAATGGTCTCGTTGCCGCAATTCAAAACTTTAATGGTGATATTTGCGGTCGTATTAATTCTAACGCCTTGATTGGCCGGGAGATTCAATTTATACGAAAATTGTACCGTATGAGTATATGGCCTTGTTAGATTTGTACCGTAGTCGATAGGTGCGCTTAAATACACATTATTTGCTTGAATTCGGAAATCGCTTGAATTTAAATTATATTTCCGGTAATTATTCCACTCAATGGATGCGCCTTGAATGATCTCGGAATTCGGCGTATAGAAATCAAAACTGAGATTATTAATTGATTGGCCGGGTAATAACAAAGGAATTGTCAAGTTCAAATATCCAGAATCATAAGTGAAATTTCCAGCGTCCGCAATCATTCTATATGAACCATTTATGCCGACATAGCGATGATTCATCAGATTTCGAATGATACCGGGCTGTTTG
>CAZUTM010000101.1:0-13928 GCA_964623665.1 uncultured archaeon | reverse complement strand
TATTGATGTTTTTCGCTTCTTTATTGCCGATATTTTTTATATTGAGGAAATACCTATTAGGTTGGCCGGCATATGAATTATACGAACCAATTGATTGAGTTGCCAAAATAGAGCCTAAATACCCAGTTCCTAACCTCAATGCATTCGACCGGGAAATGTAAGTGTTATTTCCCGATTCCGTGCTGTAGACCACAGTAGAGGGATTCAAATCCACAACGCTTAGATCCCTTTCAAGATAGGTGAGATTGAAATTGAAAATATCCAGTCTCGAAGGTGAATCAAAATCGAACGATAATCTCACCAACACACTGAAATTGTTATCTTCATCAATATAGTTTGAAAGATTAGTATTGACGTTGTTTATAGTGAGATTCAACCCTTGCGTCGTAACATTCACCGGATAGGCCACAAATCGATTTTCCACCAAATCCCATAATTCGAAATTTACAAGAGGCGTGTTTGATACTGAAAAATTCATTTGAAAAGATAAGCCGTCGAGTGCATGCTCGTATATATCAAGGAATGTTTCATTCCTGAAGGATGCATAGAACTCAACTCGGTTGGAATCTCCAATCGATTGGGAACTTATGTTCCAAGCAAGTCCGTTTATTCGAGTATTGATCGGTGCTGTGCCTTGCACTTGTTGTCCATAACTGATGAGCGGAGTGGTTCCGTTAATAATTTCCATTGATGTTTTATGGAAAGATCGATAAATATCAAGCGTTGAGACATTCAAATTGGTGATAGAAACATTGAAACTCTCGCCCGCTTCAAGAACCCAATTATCCGGATTGAATATACTTAGAGGACTGCTTACAGAAAGTTTTAAAAGATCTATTTGAGCATTTGAAAACCCTAATAGAAGTAATGCGATTCTATTGGCCTCAATTTGGTTCGCCATATACGGACTATATGGGAGCAATTGAGCGGGGTTTGTTATACTTGGATAAAAGGAATCATACAAACCGGTGCCGTAGGTATCGATCAAGAAGAATCGGGCATTATAATCCGGAAAAGCGAGTTCGGGATCGATTCCCAAGGCGGTCATGACAGGATACATGGCGGGCGGAACGAGCATCCTATTGGAAATCCCTAATATGGAAAGATTCATCTCTTGTCCGTATACGGGGAATGGGTTCGGATTGATCACCGTGATATTCATTATCGGCCTATTAACGACCGCATTGGATGCATTTGAAAGCGTTTTGGTGATAATCAACGAACTCTCGTTCTTGATTTTGAACCATACTTTTAAATCGGGAAGCGGATCTAATAATCCTTGAAGGAGAATCGGGAAATTGCCAAATCCGGTAAATTGCAGAAAATTGACGGGATCGAGGGTATTATTGAGATTGCGAATAAATGTAGAGAACTGAGTTAATGGGCCGGATTGAGTCCATTTTGTCCCAAAAGAATACTGTCGGATTTGACTGATATTTATCGCAGAACCTTGGCCTAAAAGAAATAATGCTAATTCGATCTTTTTGAGATTATACTCTGAAAGTTTAAAGTTATTGGGCGAACTTTGCAGAATTTCAGCCGTATAAATTTTAACCGAAATGGTGGATAATAAAGCGCCGATCAAACTGATAAAAGTCTTTTCGCTCACTTTAAGTGTGGTATATTTGTATCCTAATGCATCAAATAAAGAGAAGGTATAATTTCCGAATTGATCTTTTTTCACCGCATTCTGATTTCCTTCGTATTGTAAATTCATGTAGGTTAACGTATTAAAATATGAAGAGAGCCCAGAGGACAAGCCCCCGAAAAGGGAAGAAAAGCCTTGAGATCCGCTAAAATCTTGTCCGGATCCATTTCCGAAAAATGTACCAATTGATTGGGATAATAATTCCGGAGACCCGATCAAGTTTTGCACATCAATCGTTTGAAGTAATGAATCGATGATGGAATAACGTTCCCGGTCATATTCAAAGATCTTAATGATTGATTCTATATTACTCACATGGATAATCGACAACCCGAGATAATGTATAGAAAGATATTCGGATGAGAATATTTTCGATTCATCCACCGCACCCCATAATCCATCTTTTGGGAGATTACCTAAAAAAATATTAGATAATCGGGCCCAATCAGCGGGATAGTCGCCCACAAAAGGATAATAATATCCAAAAGAAGCGTTCTGGATGGGTTCTATGAATATAATATCGATCAACAAGTTATCGGTTATAATTTTCTTTGCACGATCCAGCCTAAGTGCCAATGTAGCTTTATCGGTGGTATTTTCAAAGTAAATAAATCCAATGAAAGGAGCAGTTACATACGACGCTGTATTATTGCCCATTGGTAAAGGACATGTAGCCGGTCGCTTTCCATTGCTCGTGGATATCATAAAACTTGCATCACGAAATGCTGGATCTCGTAAATCAAAGTAATTAAAAATATTGCTATCATTTGTGATCATCGAATGTGTGATTAATGAATTGTTCCCTGCAACTACAGCATTCAATTGTTCCGCAAACAATTCGGAACCCGCAATATCTGCATTTTTAAGATCGATATTTGAGATTATGGGCTTTGAAACGTTTGATAAAGGCATTTTTTGGAATAATACCAATGATAGAACCGTTACCACCAAAAGAAAACGTGATTTAAGCATTTTCTTTGAAAATGCATTTACATTTGATTGCTTATTAGTTGAATTATGTTTCATTTGTTTTTCCTCCTTTTCTATGTTGTTGCACGATAAATCTTCATGATATTTTCTTTTCGGATTCTTCGGAGCAACAATTTCATTCCAAGTAATAACGTAACTATAGAAACACCAAATATAAGGCCGACAACATCCCAAGGAATTGCCCACATCCTCGGTGTTTCAATCAAAACGATCATATTTTCCGATAGAAGTGCCGCAGTCAAGAATCCGATAATAGATCCGGTAGTACCGGAAGAAATTAATGTGATCAATGCTTCATTTCGGAACATCAATTCCACTTCATTTGGTCGAAGTCCAAGCGTTCTTAAAACCGCGATTTCCCTTTGTCGTTCTAAAATGGATGAATACGATGCAGAAATCAAGCTAAACAAACAAATTACCACAGTTCCGATAAGCACGAGTTGTAATGCGAGTTTTGCAGTATAGAACATTTCGGAATCGGATTGTACTTCACCTTGAGTATTTCTGATAAAGAAGACATAATCTTTGCCAAGAGTGGCTTGGATTCTTGATGCAACCTGTTTCGCATCGGCTCCTTCATCTAATTTGATCAAAACACGATCTACCCAAGCGGGTCGCGGGATATTCATGTAACGAACATACAATTCTTGGCTTATGATAACTCCACCTCCGCTCGCTCTGAATGAGTTTCCTTTAAATCGAGGCATTCCGGGCAGATTGGCAGATATACCAACGATTGTGAACACTGCTATTTCTTTTTCTTCTCCTCGAGTAAATGTGAGCCTAACATTGTCACCGATTTTTAAATTCATCGTTACTGCCAATGCTTCGGAGATAATACAATTCGGTTCCTCGGGGTTCGAAAAGATTTTGCTGAATACAACATCGGGGCTTCCGCCTTTCATTGTCATATATTCTTGATAAATAACATGAGGATAGTTCTCGTCCGGCGCATATAAAAAGACGTCTTGAGAATATAGATTTATGAAATCTCCCATTTGAACGACAAAATCTTTGCTATATCTTCCCGAGCCGTATATACCGGATAAATCATTAGGCGATGCAAAATAAGAACATACGCGCTCAATTCCTTCAATATTCATTAATAATTGTTGGATTTCTTCAGTAGGATTGTTTATATTGGTGGATTGTCCAATCAATTGCAAATCCGAACCGTTGTTAAAGCGAATCAATGCCGCCGTTTGATTCTGAATAATTTCCACCATCGAGGTGGTAAACATAATGAAACTGAACGACAAACAGAACATAATCACGGTTGAAAGGTTCCTTCTTTGATACCGGTAAATAGTGATCTTGATAATATTAATGAACTTTCTAATGAACGGTGTAAATGTATTGAGAACAATTCGCTGAATCAAGGGCATCAAACCTATTCCCATCAAGGTTACTCCGATCAAGAAGACCAGAAGAATTCCGATGAAGACCGAAGCGATCAAACCGAATTCCATAGATAACAATAACTGCGGAATCAAGAAATAAAATAATCCTCCATTAAATGCCAACAAGAGTCCGAAAATTATAAGTTTGTAATTCGTTCCAGCATCCCTTTTAATTTCGTAGGTAACATCTTCATGTCGATATGGATTAATCGATTCAATAAGTTTCATCTTCATGACCTTCAACGCCGGCGCTACTGAAACCAGCATAGATATCCCGATACCAATTACATAACTAAGGATTATGGATGTTGGTTGCGCTACGAATTGTAATTCGTTTGATAAAAAGCCCTCCGGAATAAATCTGTTAATAAATGGCAATAGCCCTTTTGAAACTAAAAGATATGCCCCGAAAATACCGAATGTCGTTCCGATAATACATAAAATAAGACCTTGAATAATAATTAAATAAAGGTTATATGCGCGCCTTGCTCCCAATACTCGATTAATACCATATTCACGAATTCTTTCCTCAACAGAGGTGGTAAGAATTCCATGGATTAAAATACCGGATATTAACATCGCTATGATCCCGATAAAAACAAAGACTACTTGAAAGGTCATCGAAATATATTCCGATATAAATAAGAATTCTAATTTAGGAAATGTGAGATCAAAATCGGAAAGGCCTATTGTGAGCTGGATTTTCTCACCAATCTTCATTATTGCATTTTCGGAGCCTTTTACATTCCTCACATCATATAATCTCCCAGCATCTTTCAATAGGACCACTAAAACATTCGCTTTACCTATAAAACTATAACTTTTATTCAGATTAATTGATTGGGTTTTGTTTAATTCGTTCAAATATGCACCAAACCAATTCATATCGACCAAGATCAAATTTTGGTCAGTGGATTGAAATTTTAATTGATGATCGAATAATGAAAGCACTGTGAGATTGATTATATGCCCATAATCCGAAGTAAACTTGAGAACCGCACCTTGAGAAATGTTAAAAGAATCTGCAAATTTTTTCTCAACAAGACAAGTGTTTGCAGGCAAGCCGGTAGCGGGGTTAAACATTTCACTATCATAATTACGAAATTTTCCATATCCGATATCGCTTTCTAAGGTGAAATTCAGCCCGATAATCTGAGTCCGAGTGGCATTTGGATTAGGATTCTCGACAGTACCATTAGTTCTGCCATAAAGGTATAAACGAGGCAAAACCGCAGAAACCTCGGACACATTCTCCATAATTTTGTCAACGATCTGTTGATATTCGAAAAATCCACGATAATATCCCGAATAGGTGGATCTGGCTGTGATCACGACGTCTTGATTGCCCGCATCAGTTGTTAAATAATCGATAAAGGATGCAGATAAAGAATCCGTTAAGAAACTGACAGATGTGAGAAGTAAAATAGATACTCCCACGCCAAAAATCCCTAGGAAAGTTCGAGTTTTTTGCCTTAACAAATCCCTAAATGCGTACTCCAAAAGAAATAAATTCATTTTTGTCCTCCGAATTTTTATAAAAAATCGGTGATACTTATTGCCCTTTCTCAAGATACAAGATTTCGTTTTCGTATTTCCCTTTTATTTTCCCTTGTTCGATCAGTTCCAAAATGAGATCATCAAGATGGATGGCAAGTTGGCCCATAATTTCACCAGGAATCGCGCCTCGGATTCTGGTTGATTTCAATTCATTGCCTTCCCAATTGTTTACTAAGGCAATAATCTTATCCGCAGCAAGTTGTTTGTTTTTCTCTTGATGTTCGAGCCTTGTTCGCCTCATTTCTTCGGTCTCTTTTAATCCTGCTATTTTTTGCCCGGTTACAATTTTTCCATCCAAAACATGAACAACACGAGAGGTATATTCACTAACAGTAGCATCATGAGTTGCTGCGATAAATGTTGCCCCTTTTCGGTTTAGATCTCTTAAGAGGTTTAAGATTTCAATCCCAGTTTTCGAATCCAAATCTCCCGTCGGCTCATCAAGCAGTACGATACTTGGATTATTCGCAAAAGCCCTTGCAATAGCCACACGCTGTTGCTCACCACCGGATAATTCTGAAGGCGTGTGATCCGCTCGATCTTCTAATTTTACAAGTCTTAACAATTCCATGGCTTTCATACGTTTGGCCCGCTTTGATAATTTCCCTTGAAAATGCATCGGAATCATCACATTTTCAATTGCGGTTAACAAGGGCAAGAGATTATAAAACTGAAACACATACCCAATTTTATCCCGACGTAGATCCGCAAGTTGGTTTTCATTAAGCGCAGCAATATTAATTCCATCCAAATAGATTTTTCCTTTTGTAGGATAATCCAATCCACCGATTAAGTTTAAGAGTGTTGTTTTTCCGCATCCGCTCGGTCCCATGAGGCCAACAAACTCACCCGGTTTAATTTGAAGATCGACACCCCGCAAGGCACTTACTGCATTTGCGCCCAAGAGATAGGTTTTATGCAACCCTTCGACAACAATCTTATATTCCG
The DNA here is from genome assembly GCA_964623665.1 of uncultured archaeon. Taxonomy (GTDB): domain Archaea; phylum Asgardarchaeota; class Lokiarchaeia; order Sigyniarchaeales; family Promethearchaeaceae; genus CAZUTM01. The sequence continues at coordinate 7,385 of CAZUTM010000101.1, read as the reverse complement.
TTGAAATAATATCCTTTTCAACATCCCTTTCTTTTTTAGTTTCATTTAACAGCATTTTCCATCAACCTTTTTTGTTACTCCGTCAAAGTGAAAAAGTTTTATATATTAGTTGGAGCCCGCGTTTTAAATACGAGCCAAAAAAGGGAGAGAAATTTAAAAAGCTTGTTATAAAGATTTATAGGGCCCTTCCTTTCAAAAATTAAGCCCAATACAAAAGCGGGAGAATTTAATTTTGTCGAGATTTAACGAAAGGTTGATACTTTCAATCGGTTCAATTAATTTGGATTATTATTGCTCAGATCAATCTAATAATTGTTTCCTCGGAGGAAGCAGTCTTAACACCGCATATTTTCTTCAGAATTTATTGGATAACACACAATACAAAGTGATTCCGATAGGCTTAATTGGAACTGATGAGATTGGAAAACTTATCCTTGAAAAAATGAAGAATAAACGGCTTTTAACAGCTTATATAAAAAGAATAGGCGGAAATTCAGGAAAAGCGAAAATCATTCTGGACAATATGGGAGAAAGAGAGATAATACGAGAGAAATCGGTGAATTCTTTGCTCCACGAACATATACAAGAAATACTTTCACCATTAATTCGCAAAAACCCGATTGTTCATATTAAATCCGATTTAAAAGTGGCCGGAAAAATACTCGATTTAACAGAATCGATATTCTCCGCGGATATTTCGGGGTTTCTAAAGATGGGAAAAGAAGAAATCAAAGAAATGCCCATTAAAAAACGTTTTCAAAATAGATCTACCAAAGTATTACTAGGAAACCTTCAAGAATATATAAAATTAATGGACACAATACAAATCTATGATAAATACGAAGAAAACATTAAATTGGAATATTTAACAGAGTATTTTAATTCGCTAAAAGAGATTTTCAATGCAGAATGGATTTTCGTAAAGCAAGGATCCAAAGGTGCATCCGTATTATACAATAATGAATTTATCCATTTTCCCGCGCCCATTGTAAATGTTGTGGATACCACGGGTGCTGGGGATGCGTTCAATGCTGGTGTGATTTATGGCCTATTAAATAATATAATTTCGCCAAGAGAGATATTAGAATTAGCGATCATAGCGGGATCATTGAATTGCACTGCCCTTGGTGGACAAGAATTTTCTGACTTTGCCGGACTAAAAAATAACATAGAAAATATCAAGAAAAAATATTTCCGAAATAAGGAGATCAGAGCTCCTTGAGAAGCCCTCTATTATAAACATCGAATACCAATTCAATTGCTTGTTTTAAGGTTAAGCCGCGCATTACCTTGAGCTGAGAAATTGCGAATTGAAGAACAAAGGGAGGTTTCAACGCTTGAACCGCTTTCACCTTCCCGATTTCCGTGAAACTCAAACCCTCAAAATTTTCAATCACCCGGAACCTTTTTCTTTTACAATCTTCGTACCATTCTTCCGCAGTGCGGTACTGTTTAAAATTCACAACTTTTTCCTCTTTGGGACCAGTATCCTTTTTAATTCTTTGTGCGGCCTCCAATACCTTCTGACGGTTCGATTCGGTATCCAATATTGAAGTCTCCTTTTTCTTTCCGCTAATCACATACCCGAATTCATCTCGTTTGACCGTCTCTTTTGCCTTTTTAAAGGGATCCCATATTTCTTTCTTAGCCACTTTCTCCTGAATTTTTTCATCGGAAATCATTTTCTTACGCTCGGAAATAGGTACCCCGCGCTTTTCTGCCTCTTCTAACGCTTCAATTTCATCTATACTCATGAATTCTCCATTTTCTTTAAAATATTTCGTCAAGATAGAAATCGGCCTTAATATATACATTACGACCTCCGAAGCGTTTATCCACGAATCGCCATACGCATAAGAGAAGAAGTGTATAGATGATGACTCAATATCTTGATCGTAAATCAAATATAAAGGTACGGTGATTGCATTAAAACGACCGGTCTTGTTGATCTCGTACCGAAACAACGATTTCTTTTTTCCATAAAGACACTCATTCATATATTTTCTCACGATCTCACAATTTTTCTCGTTACTGCGCGTCAGCATATCGGAAAATTGATCCACAAGATTTTCCTTATAATATTTCAAGAGACTCTCTTCAATATCACCATCAAAGTCAAAAGGATGGAATTTCAAATCGCCTTTTTGGTTTGTCAAATCTTCCCAGACAAGCCCAACATTACCCATATATGCTTTAGGGGTCTTTACTTGGAATTCAATGATCGGAACAAAGCCATTATTTCCAAAAACCACATCCGGAAAATGAATATTAATATTGATTGATTTAAAGGGCAAACCGGCAAATATTATATTCGCTGATGTTATGCACTCGATATTTAAAGGAACATTTTCGAATCCCCTTTTGGTTTCAACGCCGAATTGGATCTCTAATGGATCCCTTGATGCAATATTCGATTCTTTAAAATACTCAGCGTACAACCGATTTTCTTTTTGATTGAATGATGTCATATACGTTTCTAATTGATTAATAAGAGTCGCTGCGGCCTTTTCCGCTTGCTGCTGAATTTTTTCATCGATCATGAATAAAAAATGAATTTAGGCCTTTAAAATGCTTTTGAAAAAATCAAATTGTTTTCAATAATTCTTCTTGTATGTAGTCAAAAACTTTCTCAATATTGGCGTTTACCTTTGCTGACGTAAAGATTGTCTTCATATTTGGGTATCGCAATTCAAAAATCAATTTAATTTTATTTAATTGTACATCATCTAATTTATCGATTTTATTGACCACAAGGACAAAATTAGTTGGCATTTCTGCGTATAATTCATGCTCCTGAATCCACGGCTTGATATCCCATGTGCGTTCATCCGCGGCATCAACTACAATGATGGAATAGTGAGTTCCTTGTAAATATTGTCGACGAAACAATTTATACTCATATTGTCCTGCGAGATCCCAAATGTGAAATTGCACTATCAATTTATTATTGATTGGCGGAAATCGTTTTGTTACGAAATCCGCAGCCAACGAAGGAAGATAATTCTCACGGAATGAATTGTTGATGTATCGATCCACGATGCTCGTTTTTCCTACAGCCGAATCACCTAATAACGCGACTTTGAAAGTAAGAAGAGTTGCCAAATTTTTTTCCCCTATAGTATTTTTGTTAGTTGGACTTTTAAATTCCCCTTTACATACTCAACTCCAAGATGATAAAGCGGTGTAGCGGGTTTAATACCGCAAATACAAATATCCCCGAAATAATTGATTACCTTGAAATGGGTATCGGCCAAACTTGCTAATTGATCATTGAAACTATCGAATCCGTTTCGATTGGAATTAATGATTCCGATTTCAATAATATTTTCTTTTTTCACCGATTTTATATGGTTTATTAAGAGATCCAAGCGATCTCCATAAATCTTGGAGAGATCAAGAGTATTATAAGACATGATAGATAAAACTGGTAAATTTTTGGTTTTATTGGACATTTCGATATATAATTCGGTGAATTTATGGGGAAATTGCTCAAATTGAATAGGGATGACATATTCCCGCTTTTCGGGAACAACTCCATCGTCGTTCCTAAAAATCCGGATGCGATCATTGATGTCATCTTCATTAAGATACAGTAAAATTCTTAACCGATCAAGGATCTTGGTTTCCTGGCTATCCAAGGAATATACAAGTGCGCCTTTCCGGGATCTCGAAAAATTACATACCAAAGAGGTGATAAGGTATTTCAACGATTCGATAGGAACGTCGGGGTTATATTCAATGAGATTATAGGTGCCTTTCATAAATCCATTATTCGGTAAAATTTTATCGAAATCCGGGCATCCCGTACTACATCCTTCATCCGGGTCTTTTAATATATTCCATTTTGAAATGGTTTTGGTTTGGGGAACCACCGATGAGAAGAGATAAAAATTTTGATTCTCAACAGTGAACATTCTTTTTGGTCTTTCACGAGCAACGCTACGTATTTTATTTATCTCAAATACACGTAAAGTTCTTCCATCATCGATTGAATTCTGTAATGTGATAACACAATCAACCAAATAATCCCATCCCGAGGTTTTATCCGATTCCCCGATGAGAAAAAGTTTAGCCGACAATTTCCGAACCGCTTCAATTAAATAATTTTCAAATTTCGAATTTGAACCGTTCACGGCCTTTGGGTCAAGCTTTTCTCTTATTTGCGCGAATAATCCTTCCCAAGAATCGATAACCACGATGGGATTCGATAGATTTTCGATCCGTTTTGAAAATTCAACAATAAACTCTTCAATGGAATTAAATTGTAAAGTATTTTTAATTGAGTTCTCAATTTCTGACTCGAGCAAAGGAGGAAGAAATGTTTGCGATGCATCTAATAATTGCAAATTTGGCAGAATTTCTTTAATCTGGGGAAATTGCATCTGCAAGCCATCCGGCGAGACCCGAGTCGAAATATACATTCCTTTATTTTTATCGATATATTTTTTAATCAAGTTTAGAATAAATGTGGTTTTACCCGAACCGGGATTTCCTTTAATTACATACGTGTACCCGAAAGGCAATTGAAGCGTTTTTTCAATTTCTTCCGGAATCTCTACAATCATTCTTTTTCCTCCCTAATTTTGAGAAAATTCTAATAATCACAATAGGGATCTTTGACCAAAAAACTCTTTTGTTGAAATTTTTGTAAAATTTATGATAAAAATTCTCAGTTTTTTAAAAAGTAAAGACACCCAATTTTTTGTTTTTGTTTTGCATGCTATGAAAGCCGGTGCGCAACACTGAAGGGAACAACTCTAAAAAGGCCAATGAGCGGTTTACAGAAACGAAATCTGTGCATAATATTAAAGATATGCTCTTTGAGATGTATATATATAAAAAAAGCCAAAAAAAAGTTTCCATGGACCGAGTTATCCACGTTCTGTATATGCTGTAGATATTCTGCGGGAATACCCCGATTATCCCATGATTTTTCTTTTGAACTTTTTTTTTGTTGTTTGTTTGACCAATATAAAATACATACAAACCTAAAATAAAATAAATTGTCGTTATCCAAGGAAGAAATAAAGAAATTTTTAAAGCGCGGGAAATAATTCGGTTAATTGTTTCAATTCTTGAGTCAATGCGACTTCAGAGAGATCGAGTAATGTTTGGATAATAACAGCTCGATCCTGTTCATTTATGGAAGTGTAGGTTTCCAAATATTTTTTAATGTAACTTGCTTTTTTCGAGGGATTCAATTGAATTAATTTGATGATTGATTCTATTTCATTATCGATATCAAACTTTTTTGACCCGGCCACATTTCCTAAGAGAGATTCGTTTTTTATCTCGAAATTTCCAAACGAAATGCTCGTGAAGAAATCGTTGATTTGGGTTAAATATATCTTTCGGATAAGTAAATCGCGGGGTAAAACAGAGATATTGCTTAGAGATTGTTTGAATAAATGAATATGTTTTTTAATTTGGGTGATTTCTTGGATATTTAAATTACGAACTTCCTTTTCCGCTGGATCCGCTTCCATTTCAAAAGAAATAATTCAAGTGAAAAAATAAAGATATGGCCTCAAAATTGTCACTTGTCTAGATCAAACATCAGCATGGAAATGGCCATAGAAAAGCTATTGCATTATTCCAAATCATCTTCGATTTCAAAATCAAGCGAATCGAACTCGTCAGAATATTCAATGAAGAGATCGTTTTCGTGAATCTCTTTGATGAGATCTAAAAGTGCAGATTCAAGACTGTCGATATCTTTGAGCCCCAAAATTATGATTTTCGAATTCGAGAAGATTAAAAAAACACCTCTTCCGCCCGGGTTTTTTACAATTGCCGCGGGAAATTGTTCCGGTTCGTAGATACAATTATTTAACGATAAGCAGAGTAATTCAAGATTAATTGTTTTTTTAAGATGAGTCATTGCAACCAAGTTTTGGACATTGATTTCGATTTCCCCTTTTAACGGAATCTCAAGCAATTTTAGCTGCTTTTTTAGTTGTTTTTGAAGAATCGGTATTTGTTCATGCGATTTAATGCCGGTTAAAATTATTTTCCCGTTTTTAAACAAGATGCATGAAACGTTGTCCAATTTGAACATAATGCATGGAAACCGATTTAATCTCTTGAATTCAACGTTTCTATTTAATTTCTCAAAATCAAGCGTGTAATTTTCGCCAAAATTGCATAACCCAAGTGCAACAATGTTGATTATTTTGTATGGATAATTTAATTCAGAGATTTCTGCCGACACATCATCGGAATGGAATACTCCCACCCTAGCGGACCCATAAGATAATTGTTCACTAATCATTTTTTCAACCCCATGTTAGAATCTTTCTAAAAAGCGTAAATGCACCATTATTAAAAAGTTTCTAATAAACATTCTAAATCTAAAAATAACAACCAACAGTTATTTTCAATGAAAATAATAGGACATTATATATAAAATCTCTTTATTTTGAAAGTATTATGATTGTTCCAAATCAGAAATAAACGTAAAGAAAAAACCAATTCAATAAAAAATAGACAGATATGTAGAATCACATATTACGGAGATATTTCTTCCTTTCACGAATATTGAGCGCAATTACGAAGAACAGTCCAAATATCCAAGCCGAACCCATTGATATCAAGAAGATGGACTCGGGAACATTGCCGTAGGGATTGATATATTGTTCGAATAAAAGCATCCGTATAGAATCGATTCGCAATGCCGGGCACGTGCCCCTTGGATGGTGTTTTCCGATTGCTATGAAATCTTGAAGGGCTTTGATGAATTGCGGATTTCCATGAGGATCTATGCACCTTAAACAGTCGGTTCCATTATATTTTACACAGCAACAATTGCCCGGAGTGCCGATGCAGCCGGTTTCATCGCTGCCGTATTCAGTATTATTAATTTTATAGGTATCACCTTTCTGACAAGGATCTCCCGGAATCCAAAGCCCTTCATTGATACTGCAATTCGCCCATTCATTGGGACAAATAACATGGCCACCGTATTGATAAATAGCGTTGAGAGTTTCACGGTAGGCCCAATAATCATGTTGGGTCCAGAGATTCCATTCGAAGATACCCCAACTCGGATACATATCACCGGAACCATCATTCAATGCACGAACACCGAGATCATGCCAAATTTGAGGAGAAAGCCACCCGTAACGGGTAACACCTAACTTGCAATAATCATTAGTTGCTGTTTCGATCGGATCGGCCCTTTGATAGCGCGCGGACTCGGAATTCGGTTCTGAGAGAATCTGATGATTCCAGATCATCCATCGAGGAAAGCCAGATTCATTGATCCATTTACACTGTCTTGCCGCTGCCTCTCTAATATGCCAGATTCGAAAATCGGTCCAAGTTTCCCACCAAGGATTTCCTTTGACCCCCACAACATTATTTGCACGTGGCGCATCCATTTCAGC
>CAZUTM010000100.1:14779-16750 GCA_964623665.1 uncultured archaeon | reverse complement strand
GAAAAAAACCTTCTTTATTTTGTGCTCCCCCGCTAGGGGGTTAGACAAAAAAAAATGGGATCCCATGCAAGCCCAATAAAGATATTCTGCTGAAATGCCCGATTTCCGTGTTTTTTATTCTAAATATTTGTATAAGACAGAAAACATTATCGCTTAAGTAAAGAAGCAGAATCTTTATCTAAAAATACAAAAACATTTGGATGATTTTTCAAAATCGAAGAAGGATACATATTTGAAATCGGTTTGTCTTTTGAGAGACAGTTATCCACCGCATCAGCCTTTCTGAGATCGGGCACTGTACAAATAATATTTTTGGCTTTCATAATTTGTTTAATCGACATCGAAATGGCTTGCTTCGGGACTTCATCAACAGATTTAAACCACCCTTCTCCGACCTGTTGTTTTCTACATTTTTCATCTAAATCGACGATAATATAGGGCTTTTGGGTCTCGAAATCTGCGGGCGGATCGTTGAATGCCAAATGGCCATTTTCACCAATCCCTACAAAAGCGACGTCGATGGTGGCTTCAGAAATAAGGTTGCTTATTTTGTTTATTTCTTCATGGATATTTTTAGCATCTCCTTGAATGAGGTGCACCTTTCCGGGATGTACGATGTTTACCAACCTTTCTTTGAGATATTTTCGAAAACTCGCGCCATGGGTTTCGGACAAGCCCACATATTCATCCAAATGGAACATTTCGGTTTTAGACCACTCGATATCCTTATTTTTTACCAAAGCGTCCAAAAATTCAAATTGCGATGCCCCCGTTGCTGCAATAAATCGGGCTTTTCCTTTTTCATTGATGGTCTTGATCAACAATTCAGCAGCCTTATTTGCTGCCGCTTTCCCAAGTTCAATTTTATTAGGTTTTATTACGATTTCCATAACGTAGATAACTCCCTTTCTAATAAAAAGCTTTCTGGATTCGCAACAAAGAAGTAAAATTGAATTTCTTAAGAAAAAGATAACTCGGGGATAAATAAATAAAAAATGAGTTTAGTCCAAGGCTTGTTCTTCTTTTGGTGCTTCGGCACCGCCTTGTTGGAGTTTCATGTAATATTTCAATACTGCTTCTCTTGCAGCATACACAAAGGCTTTTTTGATGTTTTCTCCGGTAATTGCAAGAGTTTCATAAATCATTACGTTGGTTAATTTCGCAGCATTAAGAACTTCCTTAATTTTTCTGATTTCCGTAGCGTTCTCAACATCCCGTTTATTTGCACAGACAACGAGAGGAACTTCTGATTGTCCGCTGTCATCGGGCACGAGTTTGCTTCCGAAGAATTGCAAGAGTTCCTTTAAACTATAGATATTTTCTTGCCACTGATCGGGGGTAGAATCCCAAAAGAATAATATCGCATCGGCACCTTTCAACACCGTTTTACGTTGGTATTTGTGCCTCCTTTGCCCTGCGACCGTATAGCATTGAAAGATAACGTTTGAAACCCGTGCAACCACACGATCAAAGAAAAGGGTACGACCAGTTGGATCCGAAATGGACTGCAATTTTCCGGTAGCAAGACCTTCTTTATTGTAGATATATTCAAGAGCGGTGGTCTTCCCTCCTAAACTCGGCCCCCAGAACACAATTTTGAATACTAATGTATTATCCGCTTGCCTAGATGGCATATAAATCATTCACACTCCAATGAATTAATCAGAATTTTTCAAAACTAAAATTCCAAACTATGTGTTAAGTTGGTCATTCGCGCTTAAATATATTTTGAATTGCGAATTTCGTGAGAAAGAGATCAAAAAAGTTATTGATTTTCATTTGGGTCTTTTTCATTCATATCTGAGAAATCGGAGTCTTTCAGTTCTTGTTCTTCTTGATTTTCATGAGGTTCAGCAGAATTTTCTTTTACCGGCCTATCTTTTTGATTGACAACTATCGTTTCAATTTCATCCATTTCTTTCTTCACAAGTTCCTCTTCTTTCACTTTCGGTTCGCAGATTTCTATAGATG
>CAZUTM010000100.1:0-14769 GCA_964623665.1 uncultured archaeon | reverse complement strand
ATGATACATAATCTCCTTCTTCGAGTTTTATTAAACGAACACCTTTTGTGTTTCTTCCGATTTCCCGAACATTTTCTGAGGAGATTCGAATTGAATTTCCTTTTTCTGAAATAATGATAATATCTTGGTTTTCTATTAGTTTTAATGAGACCACGCCATCATCATTATCCATTATCTTCATTGTTTTAACTCCAGCTACGGCTCGATTAGTTAACCGGTATTCCGAAAGGGGCGTAATTTTTCCGTATCCTTTTTTCGATACGGTCAAAAGTCGGTAGTCTTGTAATTCGTTTTCATCTTCTATGGGGTCCGTAACCACCATATCAACTACAGATTCTTCATCTGATAATTTAATTCCGCGAACGCCTTGAGCAGTTCGGCTTAGTGTTCGAATGGATTCTTCATTTACTTCAAAGTGAGCGACCATCCCTGAATTCGATCCCAAGGCGATATGACACTGATTTTCGCACAGCCGTGCACAAACGAGTTGATCATTCTCTTGCAATGTGATGGCTCGGATTCCGGTGCTTCTGATAGCGCTGAATTCATCCAAAGAGGTCTTTTTAATTTGTCCTTTGGCGGTGGCAAAAAAGATGTATTTGTTCGGGGGGAAGTCGCCTTTCTTTATGACCACGATGTCGACCACTTTGTCATTCTCTTTGATTTGAATGAATTGCGCGAGGTGTGAACCTTTTGCGGTTCTTGCGACAATGGGAATATCGTATGCGTTCTGTACAAATACCGATCCGTTATTCGTAAATAATAGGATTTTGTCGTGAGAAGAGACTTGGAACATGTCTTGAATTTGGTCTTCTTCCCGGAATCCGGTTTTAGACTTTCCTTTTCCTCCTCGTTGTTGCTTTTTGTAATCTTCGAGATCTACACGTTTCAAATAGCCATTTTTGGAGAGGATCAATAATGTGTCTTTGTCTTCGATGAAACTTTTTGCATCCGCATCATCCAACGTGGATGTTACATCGATTTCGGTTTTTCTTGGTTCCGAATATTTGTTTATGATGTTTTCGGATTCTTCGATGATAATTTTCAATTTTTCTTTTTCATCGGCAAGAATTTTTTTGAAATAGTCAATATCTTGTAATAATTGTTTTTCTTCAGCGATTAATTCATCAATTCTCAATTTGGTTAAGCTGGATAATTTCATTTCTAAAATGTCATCTGCTTGAATCTCTGAAAAGGCGTATTTCACCATTAATTTTTGTTTTGCATCCTTTGGATCCGAGGATTGCTTTATAATTTGAACCACATCATCGATATTACTGATTGCGGTCTTCCGACCTTCCACAATATGCAAACGTTCTTGCCTTTTCCGGAGTAAAAATTGGGTTCTTTTTGTGATTACATCTAACCGATGAGCAATGAAATGTGCGATGATATCCCGAACGCTTAAGACTTCGGGTTTTTTTCCATCATGCGTAAGAACCAGGTTTTTAATGGTGAATGCTCTTTCCAGAGCGGTGTGTTTAAATAAATTATTTATGACGACTTTCGCATTTGCAGATTTTTTTAATTCAATATAGATTCGCATTCCGCGTCTGTCGGATTCATCCCTAAGGTCATGAATTCCTTGGATTTTCCCGTCGGTGGAGAATTCAGCGATCTTTTCGATCAATGCAGCTTTGTTAACCGTGTAGGGTATTTCTGTGACTATGATTGCGGTTCTATCTTTACTCTGTTCGATGTGATATTTAGCGCGTATGATGATTTTTCCTTCTCCTCTTTGAAAATAATCTTTGATGCCTTCCGTTCCGATGAGAATTCCACCGGTTGGAAAATCGGGACCTTTAATGTGTTTGTAAATATCTTCCCATGTAAAGTTAGGGCCTATATTGATTGCTTCTATCACTGCAAGCATGACTTCCTTGAGATTGTGGGGTAATATATTTGTGGACATTCCCACCGCGATTCCATTAGTTCCGTTTACAAGGATATTTGGGAATTTTGCGGGGAGATAGTTGGGTTCTTGAAGTCGATCATCAAAATTTGGGGAATAAGAGACTGTTTCATATTTGAGATCTTCTACGAGTTCTTTTGTAACCGCGGCCAAGCGTGCTTCCGTGTACCGCATAGCCGCAGCATTATCACCATCAACAGATCCGAAATTTCCTTGAGGATCGATAAGAGGGACTCTCATCGAAAATGGCTGAGCCATTCTAACCAATGCGTCGTAAATCGAAGCATCTCCGTGAGGATGGTAATTACCCATCACGCCTCCCACGATGGTGGCACATTTCACATGTTTTTTTGGGGCTTCAAACCCATTTTCATACATTGAAAAAATTATTCTTCGATGTACTGGTTTCAACCCATCCCGAATATCGGGTATTGCTCTTCCGATGATAACACTCATTGCATAAGAGAGATATGACTTTTCCAATTCATTTTTTATTTCTTTATCTTCGATTAAAGCCAATTGCTGTGTTTGTTGATTCTGATCTTCCGCCATTTTATTCCATCCTTGTATTTCTTTTATTTATTCATTTATTTATTGAATAAAAATCTTAAAATTATATATCCAAAGTTTCAACTTCGTTATAATGGTCCATGATGTAATCTTTTCGAGGCCCAACTTCTGTTCCCATTAATTTTGAGAAGATAATATCATCCGCGATGAGATCTTCGATTTTTATTCGCTTCAGTCTTCGTGTTTTGGCATTCATTGTTGTTTCCGCCAATTGTTCTGGATTCATTTCTCCCAACCCTTTATATCGTTGAACAGAAACCGATTTTGGATCGGTGACATTATATTTTTTACAAAATTCATCCATCTGTTGCTTCAAAGCAGATTCATCATAATAATATTCTTCATGTTTCTTATATGAGAACTTGTAGATTGGAGGGACCGCTACATAAATATGCCCCTTGAGAATGAGATCTCTCATATATCGGAAGAAAAGGGTTAAAAGGAGCGTTTTAATATGTTCTCCATCAACATCCGCATCGGTGAGAATAATTATTTTATGGTATCGTAATTTTTGCATTTGTAATTTGTCCTTATCTTCGCTTTTACTTTGATTTTTCTTTCTCTTTTTATCTTCTTCAGCCGATTCGGGATTTTTTTCTGCATCTGTGGTTCCATTATCCTTAGATTGTTCACCATTCTCTTGATTTTCAAGATCCAAATCGCTATCATCTTCGTCCGAACTGGTTCGATTGGTTATTCCAACGCCAATCGCGGTAATGAGAGCCTGTATCTCTTTGTTCTCAAGCATTTTATGAATAGGTGCTTTTTCAACATTCAATACTTTTCCTCGCAAGGGCAAAATTGCTTGGGTATTTCTGTCTCTTCCTTCTTTAGCGGAACCCCCGGCAGAGTCACCTTCGACGATAAATAATTCGCATTCTTCGGGTTTATTGGAACTACAATCGGCAAGTTTCCCTGGCAGTCTCATCCGATCAAGAGGTGTTTTTCTGCGAACTGCTTCCTTTGCTTTTTCACTTGCAATTCGTCCTTTCAAAGCATTTTCAACTCTTTTTAGAACCGAATTTGCCACTGCAGGATTTTTTTCGAAATATTGGGTGAGTTCATTCAGCGTAAAATCATATACCTCAGAAAGAATCTCAGCATTCCCTAATTTTGACTTTGTTTGCCCTTCAAACTGAGGTTCTGCCACTTTTACGGATATAATCGCGGTTAATCCTTCCCACACATCCGGTCCCTTGAACGGTTCTTCTTTTGCCTTGGGATCTTTGTGTTTTGCATATTCATTTACCGCCCGCGTAATTGCTCTCTTAAATCCCAATAAATGGGTTCCTCCATGCTCGGTTGCTATATTATTAACAAAACTGAACAAATTTTCTTGATAGGAATTATCACAATATTGAAGCGCTATGGAAATCTCGGTTGGGTTTTTCAGATCTTCTCCGGATTTTTGAGCATCCTTATTGAGTTCTTCTCTCATCCGAGCAATTTTTTCTTTATTTGTGAACGAAATGATTTTTTGGGGCTCCAAAGGCGTCTTTCCAACATTGAGATATTTGATAAAATCAATGAGCCCGTTTTCACTAAAAAACTCTTTAGAATACACAGAGCCTTGAGAAAGGGATTCATCATGGAGCATCGAGCTAAACGTGGTCGTATATTCTTTATTACCCGCATCAACCGAATCTTCTGTCTCATTTTTCTTCTGTTGATTGGGACTCAAATTTCGATGGTCATTAATTATTATTCGTAATCCGGGGTTTAGAAATGCCATGTTTTGAAGTCGACTTTCGATTCGTTCTCGTTCAAAGACTTCTTTTGAGAAATCCAAACTCTGGAAGATGGTTTTATCCGGGATAAATTCGATCTTCGTTCCGGTTTTTTCATTGTTTTCTGTGAGGGGCACTTCTTTGAGATCAGTTCGTTTGAGGCCTTGACCGAATTCTTGATAATATTCTTTTCCATCTCGCCACACGGTCACTTTAGTTACTACCGAACATGCATTCACAACAGCTAAGCCTACACCATGCAGACCGCCGGAAACCTTATAGGCATTTTTATCAAACTTTCCGCCAGAATGAAGCGAAGTAATGATTAATTCTAAAGTGGGAATTTTCTTTACGGGGTGGATTTTTGTGGGGATTCCTCTGCCATTATCTTCTATCACTATTCGATTGCCAGGATAGAAATCAACTTTGATTGTATTACAAAACCCAGCCATTGCTTCATCAATGGAGTTATCAATAATTTCATATGCGAGGTGATGAAGTCCCGTGATGGAAATATCACCGATGTACATCGATGGACGTAGCCTAACACCTTCCAATCCTTCTAATACTTTAATTTTATCGGAATCATAATCGTTCTTTTTTATAAAATTTTTTTCTTCATTTGCATTATTTGATTTCTCAAAGTTTTCTTTTGCATTTTCTTCCGCTACACCCATCTATAATCGTTCTCCAATACTTTTGAATCGAAAAAATTAATTTTTTTTTTTGCTTCCTACTAATATATGCGCTTTTCGAAATTATAAAGCTTCCTTCGTTTTTTTTTAGCCCAAACCACCCAAATCTCATTAAAACTTGCTAATTATATAATGGATCAAATTATATTGTGATTTGAATGAAAAATAAAATGCTAAATTTGATAGAAATGATTCCGCCTCAAAGAATTTTAATTTTGATAGAACTTCTATGTTTAAGACTCTAGAATGCTAAAAATATTTAAATTTCTTTTAATTCAAGAACTAATTGATTAATCTGTCGAGTTATCCTCTTCGATGGATCTCCAACGCAGAATGTTCAAGCCAACGGATAATACCTAAGATTACCTCATTCCTTAATTTTTACACAAGTGTCGGTAGAAAAAGATTGTTAATAGCTTAAACAAGGCTTCGGATTGTTTCAAATCGAATTTTTTTTGAATGGTTTCGTTCGAGATGAAATACAATTCAATTTTCGAAAGCTTGAAAGCCTCCGCGCCTTTTTATAATAGCGGGAACGATTTTATGGATACCAAAATATTATCTCTTGATCCAAAAAATTTCGATAAATTAGAACTCAAATATGCTGCCGAATTATTGAGAAAAGGGGAATTGGTAGCATTTCCCACAGAAACGGTCTATGGACTGGGCGCTAACGCGCTTGATGGATCTGCTGTAAAAAAAATCTTCCAAGCCAAAGGGAGACCCGCCGATAATCCGCTCATCGTTCATATCTGCTCTTTAGAGATGCTTGACACCTTGGTTGAAGACATCTCCGAGAAAGAAAGATCTTTGATGAAAAAATATTGGCCCGGCCCTATGACCCTAATTTTTAGAAGAAAAGAAATGGTTCCCAATGTTGTAACGGCGAATTTAGATACCGTCGCAATACGAATGCCTTCGCATCCCATCGCTTTAGCATTAATTGAAGCCGCAGGAGTACCGATCGCTGCACCCAGTGCAAATCGATCGGGAAAAACCAGCCCCACAAAAGCAGAACATGTTTATGAAGACATGAAAGGCCTAATCCCGCTGATCCTTGATGGCGGCCAATGCACCGGAGGCTTGGAATCCACAGTCATCGATTTACACAAAAATCCCCCCCTTATATTAAGACCCGGAATGCTCACATTGGAAACCTTAAGACAGGATCTTCCTACGATTCAATATTATTCCGCGGAATCGGATCATGGCGAATTGGAAAAGAAACCCTCCACGCCGGGCATGAAATACAAGCACTATTCTCCCGAAACCCCTTTGATCTTGTTTATAGGGACTGAAAAGGAAATTGCTTCGAAAATTGAACAATTTTTGCATGGAAGTACTCAAAAATCCTTCAAAATCCTTCTCGCAAGCGCCACAACTCAAATAAAATTAGAAAAAATGAACGGTAAAAGCATTGAAATTCAATGCTTATCCACAAGCGAATCCAAGAAAGATGTGGCCCGGAACCTGTTTGCCGCGCTTCGGGAATCGGATCATCAGAATTTTGACCTCATTCTGGTTCAAGGCGTTCCAGAAAACGAAGAGGGCAAAGCGATTATGAATCGATTAAGAAAGGCAGCCAAACAAATTATATGAAGCAATCTATTTAAGGGACGACTCCAATATATTTAATATGTTCTTTATTACGGGAGATATGCTCAAACGGGCGAGAATAATGCAAATACTCCTTGCTATCAATATATTAGTTTTTATTTTCGTCAATTTGGTTTGGGGATATGAAGGAATATCGCTTCTTTGGCAAGATAATGGTCGAATTTATAATGATGGAGAGTGGTATCGGCTTTTCAGTTCGATTTTTCTTCATGCAGGGATTCAACATTTGGTTAATAATTGCATCGGTCTCGTCTTTTTCGGTGCAGCGATCGAAGAATTATATTCGAAATGGGAATGTTTGTGGATCTATTTAATCACCGGATTTGTTGGAAGTCTTGCTACGCTCTTAATTTTACCTGACTCAATTTCTTTAGGTGCATCTGGCGCAATATATGGCTTTATGGGAGCAGTTCTTCTCATCTTAATCGTCGAAAATAAAAATTATGTCTGGTTTACCCTTCTATACCTTGCAATTTCGATATACAACTCATTCGCACCCGGAATCGGAACATGGGCTCATTTATTCGGCTTATTGGCGGGAATTATCTATTGTATGATAAGAAAACCCGATTATTTTCAAGAATTGAAACAGATGCTCCGTACAAAGCCCAGAAGATTTTAAGTACGCCTTGATGATACGTGTGCAATTCAAAGCATTTTTTTATTTCGTTTTATTATTTAAGATATGAGAAGCCCTTCAACGATCGGAATAATCGGCGGAAGCGGGAAGATGGGACAACTTTTTGCTTCTTTAATTCGAAAACACTCGGAGGAATTTCATGAAAACATAGAAATCCTCATCGGGTCCCGTTCGGGCCATTTAAACTATGAAGAAGTCGCCAAAAGATCGGATATTCTAATCATCACGGTACCCATCCGAAATACCATGGCCGTGATTCAACAAATAGGGCCTTTCATGAAACAAAACGCGCTCATCACCGATTTTACCTCGGTAAAAGAGCTTCCGGTTAAAGCGATGCTTGAATCATGCAAATGCGGAATTATGGGTGGACATCCGATATTCGGTCCGATTTCCGATGTTCGGGGGCAAAATTTCGTAATCTGCGATATTCGACTTTCGGAATTTTCCGAGTGGTATATCCGATTCCTTGAGTATTGCGGACTCGTTCTGATTCGTGCAACGCCCGAAGAGCATGACAAAACGATGGCAATCGTTCAATGTCTGACCCATATCAGTTCGATAAATGTGGGTTATGTTTTGAAAAATGCAGGCTTTGATGTGAAATTATCCGAAAAGTTTGCGTCTCCGATTTATAAAATTGAGCTATATATGACCGGAAGAATTTTGGAACAAGATCCCCAATTGTATTCGGATATTCAAATCTATAATCCGTACTCCCGTATGATTTTAGAGATCCAACTAAAATGTCTCTTAGACCTTAAAGAGGCGGTGGATACCAAAAATCAACAAAAGTTTGAGGCTATTTTCAAATCTACAGCGGACTATTTAGGAGAGTTCTGTAAAAAAGCGAAGTTAGAATCGGATTATCTTATTAAAAAATTGGTACAGCGAGATTAATTAATTTTTTGATTGATCCAAAGCGTTAGAAATGGTTTTCAATGCTTCTTTTAACTTCTCGATCGGCATCCATGCGTATCCGATTCGCATATATGAATCGGGCATCTCGAACCAATGGCCGGGCCCTACGAACGTCCCCATATTATTTAGCACTTCGTAAAATTTTAGAATATTGATGTTTGCATCTTCTTTTATTCGCGGAAACAAAACAACCCCACCTTTTGGTTCAACCCATTCCAAGCGGGGTTCATTTTTAATCCATTTTTTGACGAGATCGAATTTCAAGCGATTTGCTTCTATGATCTGCGGTAATATCTTATCCTTATTTTTTAGAACGTGGGCCGCAATATATTCATCCAGAATCGAATTACAGATGCAGATTTGTTCTTTTGTTGCAAGAAACTTTTCAATTAATTCTTTGTTTTGGGTTGCAATCCACCCTATTCGAATCCCCGGGATTCCATATGCTTTGGAAAGAGATTCAACACTGATTGCATAATCATCGATTGTTGCAGCCAAAGGTAACTTTTCTCCGAATGTAAGTTCTCTGTAAGTCTCATCCACGAGGATATAACATCTCTTTGATTTCGCAAAATGGATGATTTTTAAAAACTCCTCCTTTTCTATAATCGTCCCCGTGGGATTGTGCGGAACCGTGATAGAAATCAATTTCACATCGCTCTTATAATGCTTTACAACGTCCTCCAACGTGATCGTAAAGTGCTTTTGGAAAGATACCGGAATAAATTCAACGTTCACACCTAACGAACGGGGAACCTCGAAATTGGCGGCATAATTTGGGCCCATTACCAATATTTTATCTCCTGGACTCAATATCGTTGCATTTACAATGAATAGGGCCATACATGCACCGGTTGCCACAAGAATATTGTTCGGATTCAACCCGTTATAATTCTTTGCTATTTCTTCTCGCAATTGCAAATATCCTTTGTGGTCGCCGTAAGAAAGCAAAACCTCGGAAAGAAGAGAAGGATTGATGATTTCGGATAATTTCAAATCTGCAACAGAGCTTTCCGTTAAATTATATTTGATGCGATCGTAGCCAAACTCTTCGGGAGATTCCTTTTCCATTATCATCCGATTAAATTGCATATAGAAACGAAAAAAGCGGTGGTTAAAATAGGTTTTGCTTTGAGTAGAGTTTAATTGTCGATATCCTCATCATCATCAATTTCTTCTTCATTATCAGCGGGTGCACCTTCAAGCAAGCCGTAAAAATCATCAAACCACAATTCTAACAATTCCAATAATGTGGCTGTGCCGCCCAAAGTAATATCTCCATCTTGCACCATAATTTCAAGATCCGTATTCCCGGTGAGTAATTCTTTCGCGGCTTGTGGCGATAGCTCCATGTATAAACTCTGCTCTTTCTTGCTATCCTCTTTATACTCACCACTCCAAATTCCGAGTTTGAATTCATCTTTCTCGGCAACCATCACGAGTTTTTCGCCGCCTTTCACGGAAAAATAAAACGTGGATTCACCTTTTTCATCAAGATCATCTTGAATGGCGAGGGCAAACCCTTTCAGATTTTCATCTTCTTCTTCTTCACCTTGAATAAGGGAATTGTAGATTTCAACAAACGCTTTCAAAAAGACATTAAAGTCTTTAAGCGGGTTAATCGTGTCCTTCTCGAGTTTCTCGGCAAACTTCTCGAGAGTGTTAATGATCTCTTGCGGAGTGAACCATTTCGTTACATTCATTAAAATCGACCGCTAATCAAAATTGTTCGACTCCGAATATATATTTTTCTGAGAAATCAGAGATCCTTTTTATTCGATTGAATATAATTCACACTATGTTTGATTTGCACCGTTTTAAAAAGGGAAAAACGCTGAGAGTCTCTTCTTACGATAGAAGCGGTCGAAATGCGGATTATTGGACTATTCCCGCAAAAAATTCTAAAATAATAGCGGACATAAAAGGGCCGGCGAAGATAACACATATTTGGATGACACAAGGAAAGCATTATCGTGATGTTCTAATTTCCATCAAATATGACAACAATGATTATCCGAGTGTGTTGGTTCCTTTGGGGGACTTCTTTTGTTTGGGTCATTCAATCGTAAATTCATTCCAATCCTTCTTATTTAGCGCATCTACCGCTCAAAACAATAAATTCGAACAAGGATGCGCCTTAAATTGTTATGCACAAATGCCTTTCAAAGAGCGAATTGTAATCGAGTTAATCAATCAATCCGAAGAGGTTCACGGGCAATATTTTTACATCGATTATGAAAAATATGACTCTTTAGAAGATCTGGGGCAACATCCGCTTTATTTTCATGCCGAATTCAGACATCAGAATCCTTTTGGCGGGTGGGGTATGGAAATCAGTGTCAATCGGCCGGAAGCCGACATCGTGAATGAGAGAGAACTTGCATGGAGAAACAATTATGTAATCTTGGAAACCAAAGGAAAGGGTCATTATATCGGTTGCAATATGAGTATCACAAATTTGCAAGGAACATGGTGGGGCGAAGGCGATGATATGATTTGGGTGGATGGCTACAAATGGCCACCTGAGCTCCATGGCACGGGTAGTGAAGATTATTTCAATCAAGCGTGGGGAATGCAGAAGAATGCATTCATGAGGAATGGAAGTTCGATTTTTGAAGGCGACACTGATGGCTATCAAACGTCCTATAACTTTCATTTGGAAAATCCGGTGCGATTTGAAAAAGAAATTAAGGTTACCATCGAACACGGCCACGGAAATCATCTAAGGAATCAAGTAAGCAGTGTTGCCTATTGGTATACCGAATCTCCCACGAAAGTCGCAGATGTTCCGCCCGTAGAGAAAAGAAAACCCATTCTTAGGAAAGAGGGAAAATGGCTGATAGATCCGAGCATCCAATACACCACATTTGAAGTTCCTTTGAATTCAGAAATGAAATACATGAAAAAGCGGTGGTCGGGAAAAAATTTTCCGCAATATTTCCAGATCAAAGGCGAACCTATCATCTCTGAAGGAAAACTGGCATTAATTGCTCAATTGACCAAAGAAAACCCGACAAAATATGAGATATCTATGGCCGAATTGCTTAATGATTTTCTACAAAAAGAAATTGCGATTAAGATGGTTGACATTGATATAATCAAAGAAAATGAATACGTACGCGGTCTTCTTGAGCAAAAGGGGTCCGATCTCGTGTTGAAATCGGAAGAAATCAGATCATTAACAACGATCTTTGAAAATCACCAATGGATAGGAAAAGATCTTGTATTGGAGATGCTGAAAGATACGGAGAAAGAAGATTCCTATATTCTATATATAAAATCCATATAATAATTAGAGTAGACTAGGCCGACAAAGATCGGACTCTAAAATTCATTATAATTTTCGATACTTTTTTTAAATATGAAGAATGCAAAGAAAATTGCAGTGCTTTACACATCTAAAACCGGATTTGTAAAAAAATATGCAGAATGGATAGCAAAAGAACTTTCTGCCGATATATTCGAAGCAAAAAAAATGAATTTAAAAAAGATGATGCCATATGATGTTATCATTTATGGAGGCCGCTTGCACGCATCGGGCATCACCGGAGTGAAACTCATAACCAAAAACTATGAGAAGCTCAAAGGAAAAATGATTTTGGTTTGGGGAACTGGTGCATCTCCTTATAAAGACACGATTATCGAAGAATTAAAAAAACACAATCTGAAGGGAGAGATGTACGAAAAAATACCACTATTTTATATGAGAGGCGGATTTATTTATAACAAACTCCCGCTTTCTGATAAAATATTAATGACGCTCTTGAAGTGGTCAATCCTTTCCAAGAAAAGGCAGAACAAACCCCTTTCCTCGGACGAAAAGGGGATGCTCGAATCATTCTACAAACCTCAAGATTTCACCGATATGGACTTTGCGAGACCTTTAATAGAATATATCCGTAAATCCGCATAAAATACAAGTAGAATCAAGAAATAACACAAAAATAAAAAAAAATTACCTTCATATTATTTTTTATATTCGGAATTGCGTAGCCGCATAAGCCATAAAAGCCAAAACAATGATTTTTGTGATGGGAACGACGATCCAAACAATTAAACGGGCATTCGGGAGAACTGCTTCAATTGATTGAAGGACGGGTTCTGAAAGCAATTGCCCAACAACACCGTACACTATAATCCCAATGCCAAGTATCAAAGAAGTCTTTCTCACTTGGCCGGCGGATTTAATGGCCAACCAAATGAATGTTATCGGAATAATTATGGAAATAATAGAACCGATAGCCCCGATTGCGGATACCGTGTCAAAACTTGCTTTATCCGTGACAGGATACAAAAATTGTGCTAAAGCAACAATCAAGAGAACGATTTCGGGAATCATTTTGAATTTCTTCTGATAAACGGTCTTGTCAATGGTGTACAAAACGTAAATTCCGCCTAAGGAAGTGAACAAATTGCCCGTTTTCCAAAACCAGATATTCGGTTCAATAAAAAACAATGCTGGATTTAATTTCGTGAGATAAAAGTCGAAAATAAAATAGCTGGTGCGAGATAAGCCGAGAGTAAAACAGAAGATGGTCATGGCAAATATAAAAGTTAGCCGAAACTGCTTTTCCTCTTTAATTTGTTTAGATGCAAGTGTCCCCAAAAAAATGGCGATTCCAAATTTGAATATTATTATCAGAATTGTCATTAGGTAGGGCACAAGTAAATTTTCTTCAATAATCATAAAATAATAATGGTTGTTTACTTTTATTAAATTATCGATTTTTATGGATGTAGAAGCCGATTTAACCGAAGAAAGGGAATTCATGAAAGATTTCATTCGGAGAACAACAAAGATGCAAATCGTAATAAATTCGATGAGATCTTCATTGATAGAAAACCAAAATAATGTAAAATTCAAATCCTCCTTTCTTTGGGTTTCTAGAAGGTTTCTCTTCAAATTGCTGTTATTATTTGGATTTTTTCCCGATTACGAAACATATTGTTTATTTTTACAAAAAATATCCTTGGAACAAAGGACAATTCAGCTGCTTAGTGCGCTTTGCATAGATAGATTGGTTAATGGTCAAATTGAATTATCAAAAGGCTTGTATGAAATAGCAGATATTGTGAAATCAACAAATGCCGCGATTTCTGAATTGTTCCAAGCAGAGGAGCAAGAACGGGCATTTTTTCATCAATATTCATCTTATTCTTCAGAATCTTCTCCGGTAGTTGCATGTATTTTTGAAATCTTAAGCAATCTTCCAAGTTCGCTATTTGAGAAATATTATAATTCACTGGTCGGGTATTTGTTTTTGAAATGGTTTAGAAAATCAACCGAAACAGAAAAATCGACAAAAATAAAAGGAGTTACCTATACTCCCCGCATCATCGCAAGAGTTATGGCGGAGTTATCAATAAAAAGACTAATCGATTCAAGATTTAAGATTGATCTTCATAAAATCGAGGATGAGGCATCGGAGAGATGTCTTGAAGTTTATGATTATCTCAATAGAATCACTATTTGCGATAATGCGTGCGGTTGCGGAATCTTTCTTATCGAAATTACAAAATATATTGAAGATCTGTCTCGAAAATTACTAGGAATTATCAAAACAAAAACCGAACAAAGTGTCGCTACGTCGAAAAAGGAAGTATCAAAGCTTAATCGATTAGTTTTCTATGAAATTCTTAAGCATTCAATCTACGGGGTGGATTTGGATGTAAAATCCATTCTGATAACAAGATTCTTGTTTCTATCGGAACTGATTAAAAAAGGCATCAATATATCCGAAATGGCAAATGAACTGAATGAAATCTTGATGACCCATCTCATTATGGGAGATGGAATGATTGGATTTCCAGTTCCGGATGACCGCTGCAATAAGGCGATTGAAAACCCTTGGAATACCGAAAATAAGAAAATTAAATCTGCATTGAACACGAATCAACAATATTCTACCAAAGATATCAACGATTATTTTGAAGATGTATTGAATGAAAGGTTACAACACATTAAAAAAGATATTATTGTTGATGGATTGCGAAAAGAGGCGATATACTGCAAGATCATGAGTAAAAGTTTTCATTGGAATGTGCAATTTCCAACAATTTTTCAACAAGAAGGATTCGATTTAATAATCGGAAACCCACCCTACATAAGACAAGAATTGCTGAATTTAAAATTAAAAGCAAATGGATTCGCATTGAAAGACATATATGCTGCAATTTTGAATGGGACTTTGGGTGCGGATTTTTCAATCGCGAAAACTTCGGATCTCTCGATATTATTTTTAATCCGAAGCCTTCAATTAATCAATACGCAAGGCTTGGTCTCTTATATAATCACAGATAAATGGATACAGAGAAATTATGGTGCAGTCTATCGTAAATTTTTATTGGAGAACACCATAATTCAAGATTTAATTGATGTATCCCAATTTTCGATTTTTTCGGAAGTGAATATCGACCCCGTAATCATTCAAGTCTCAAGAAAGGAATTCAACGGTGAGAATAAAGAAAATAATCATTCAATTAGATATTACAAACCCGAATCGTTGTCCCGGTTTGAATATATTCCCACCTTGATAGATAGCAATCAATTTTCGCACAATAAATGGTTTTTTGATGTGAATTCAATTTCTCCGCTAAAATCTATCATTGAAGCCAAAGGAATTCCGATTGAGCGATCTGATATCAAGATATGGTTCGGTATTAAAACGGGCTTTAACGATGCTTTTT
>CAZUTM010000099.1:2771-16971 GCA_964623665.1 uncultured archaeon | reverse complement strand
GAGGCGGCCGGCTGCGCCCGTCCCCCGGCGCGCTGCCTTCATCTTTATTTCTGATGAAAATCGCTTTAGGTGCTCTATCTCTTTGGCTATCTTCTCGAAACCTTGATTTTTCGGCTGATTTTTTGTGAATTCTGCGACATTTGATGTTGATTCGAAAATTGCGGCTATTGTATTCGATGTTTCTTCAAATTTTGGGAGCAATTCTTTTGCATTTTGACCCGGATCCAACACCATGATGAATAACAATGATTTTCTTATGAACTTGAAAACTATCAGCGAGCCCAACATTACCGAAAATTTCTGTTGAGTTGCATCACCTTCTGAACACTCTTCGGTCGCTTTTAACAATGAATGTTCAATGCTTTCGACAAGGTTGCTTGGATTCGATAAAATTTTTTTCCAGTTTGACCCTTCTTTTTCCAAAAGACAAATCAGCATAGCTATGAGTGTGCGAAGAACGCATAAAAATATTATCTTGATTCTTTCAATTCCGATAAATCTTTCTTTGCTTTTTCAAATAGTAACTCGAATGCGGTGGAATAAAGGCAGATATTCATTCCTTTGGCTTTCCATTCCTTGCTTTTAGCAAGATCTTTAAAATGGATCCCGCACGGAACTCCTTTTTGATTGCATTGCGCTAGAACTTTTTGAAACGCTTGCTGAATGTGAATATCATGCATTTGGCCGGGTATTCCCATTGAGAGAGACAAGTCCATCGGGCCGATAATTACGCCGTTAATGTCCGGGAACGATAAGAGCATGTCCAGTTTTTCGATTGCAATCACAGATTCTATTTGAATCCAGATTACTATATTTTGATTAATGATGCGAACTTTTTCTTCACATGGAATCGTTTCATAATCGGTGATGATTCCGCGGGGGCCATAACCCCGTATGCCGATAGGAGGATATTTTGATGCTTGAATGATCGATTGAACTTCCGCTTTAGTTTCAACATGAGGAACCATGATTCCGTGAGCTCCGTTGTCGAGAATTTTGGAGATCATTTGGGGATCTTTTCCGGGAGTTCTCACAATGATAGAAATTGGACAATTTTTGGATGCAATCACAAAATTAACAATATCCCGAATCGTGAATGCCCCATGTTCCATATCTATAACGGCAAAATCAAATCCCGCACGTGATAAAAGCGGTATCACGAGAGGATTTGAAATCTCATCGATCATCGTTCCATAAATCGACTCTTTTCGCTGCAGTTTTTCTATGATTGGATTCGCATACATTTAAATTCCAAATCGCATAAACGGCTGTCCTTTATATATTTAATTGTCGGATCCATACGAACTTATTTCTTTTTTTTCGAGTTTCCGTTAAATCGAACATAAACCCAAAAAAAAGCGACGAAAAAAATCGGTGGGACCACGGGGCATTCCCGCAGAATATCCACAGCATATACAGAACGTGGATAATTCAGTCCATCGAAACGTTTTTTCAGAATTTCTTTTATGTTTACCGTGAAATCGGGAAAAATTTCGATTTAATGTAATCAAAAAAACAAAATTCAAGCTATTCCATTTTTAGTTTGTCGTTTCGAAAAAGCTTGATGCTTTTAATAAATTGTTTAATTTCGGAATCATCATTCAATATTTTGTATATTTCCGGGATATCTTTTGAATTCAGCGATTGGGAATCTAATAGAAGGCTTATACGAGAGAGAATGTGACAACCATCCTTTTCGTAATACTTTAACGAATAAAGCATGGAATGAAAATACAGTTCGTAGACCATTGCATCCGTAATAGTTAATATCAAGTCGATGAAATCTTTATTTCCGAGTTTTAGATAAGCCGATTGAAGTGTATCGATGCACCATTCGAAAATCCGATCTTGGTTTTGATCGGTGGAAATTAAGGGAATCTGTTCAACATATTGTTTTGTATATCGATGGCCGTTTTCTCCGAGCTTTGGAGAGAGATATGAGAAGTACCAATGAATAAGGGATGAGTTAAGGATAGCGGTCCACGATTTTTTACAGTTGTTGAGCATATAAGCCGTGTTTAGTAAAAAGTGGCCATCCACATCCCAGTAGAATTGTGAATCTTGCGAAATTTCTTGCCAAACGATTTTAGGGTCTGTAAATTTATCGTAATAGGCGCAAGCGCGTAATTCCCACCAGTATTGTCCTTGATCATCCCTCTCAACCAAGCCTTTTTTCATTCGCTTTGCTGTTTTCTTTTCCGGCTCAAATGCATTTCGTACTTGGTCCTCGCAGAATTGGTGAAGATGGTCGAATATTGGTTTAAATTCCTCGAAGAAAGGCACTAACGGATCCTTTTTATCATTGTTTTTTAATAAGAGCGGTTTCTCGCTCGGTTCATTTTTCGTATTCATTGTTATCCAAGAATTTGTAAAGCCGAACGGGAAATATATTAAGTAAAATAGATTTTTTGTGAGATTATATTTCCGGATTTCTTTACCTTTTAAGACCGGTTTGATGATGTTCGAAAATCTTTCCGATGGGTCAATTTTTTCTTTGATTTCTTGGGGGATTACAAAAGCCTCGTTAAATCCTGTCTTAATTCCCGAATTGATTTCGATTCCCTTCATTTGTCTGATCGGGGTTCCATTTTGCTCGATCCATGATCGGATCGTTAAGAGATCATCGGGAACAAAAATCCATGCGTTGTTCAATAACCGGGCATTCGGAATGAAGCGCGCATCTTTAGAAAATTCTAAAATGACAGATTCAAAATATCGGAATGGTTCGTATGAGAGTCGTTCGGAGGAACCCTCGAAAGCATTGAAATGGTCTCTTCCTACTTCAATATATTCAAACGGTCGTTGATCTTTTGAGTCGATGGCATTTAGCGCTATTTTTCTCAAAAAATAAACGATCACATCAATAGATGCGGTTGAGAACAAGGACACTTTGGAAAAGTCCGCGATAGTCAACACTTGTGTGTTTCTGGCGATATAGTCGCGAACCGGTTTACCGTAAGCGGTTTTAATCCATTTAGACGTTATTAAATAGCATTGTATTCCTCCCTCGTGAAGCAGTTCGATGGATCGAAGGATGAAGTATGTCGAAAGATCCGCTGTCATTCCCGCTTCTAGTTTATCCGAGTCGTGGAAAAACGTGGCGTAATAATTGATGAGGATATTCTTATAGCGGGTATCGCCGATCATTGAATCCAAATGCTCTTGCCGAATATACGGCGGATTGCCCAAAATAATATCAAATCCGTTATTATTTTTAAAAATGAGAGGAAATTCTATCTTCCAATGGAAAACACCATGAATTCTCATGATAGCGGAAATCGAATCCCGGTTAATATCCGCAGAATCGTTTCTTTTTCTCTTGCTCGTCGCAGTGGTTTGTTTTTTTTTGCAATACATTTTATAATATTCGAGATCCATTTGGGTGCGATATTTTTTTTTATATTTTTAGATTTGCCCAACAAGTATTCCGGCATGCTCCGGTTCTTGTGTATCTAAGTATCGAGACTCCAATTCAATAATCTCATCAATCGGATCCTCATCATTCAATTCGTTGCAATTGAAAAGATCCCAATGCGTTTTTTTTTTTTTTGGTCGCATGTTTCCGAAGCCGATCACACTATTTCCGCATTGAACATTGTAGTGGATGTTTGGCAATATAAATAGATTCGTTTTTTGTTGCGTTTGTGCTGCATATTTTTCGATTTTGCTGAGATAGCAAAGCCATAGTCTCATTTTACATATTGCTACGGACTCGGGATTAATATCGACACCAAACAGATTTTTTTGAAGCGTGGTTTTAATGATATGATGAATTGCTGAACTATCAAGCGGGTTGGGTCGATGTGATTGATTGGAATCTATTTTTTGTTGCAAATTGAAAAATTTGAGTTTGAATTCGATTAGAATATTCATGCATGAGACCAAAAAGTTTCCGGATCCGCATGCATTATCGCATATCTTAATTTCCTTCAATATATCTACCAAATCGTTAATAAAAGCAATGTCTTCAGTCTTAAATGCTGAAGCGTTGAGAAAGTTGATCAATTCTGATTCGGAAAGGGATTGATAGGGCTTTTGCCGGATCTTTGTCGATGTAAATGAGAGAATACTTTTTAATGAAATATAATCGCAAGTGGCCATATCCGTATAATAGGCACCTTTACCATGGGCATCCTCAAGCATAGATTCGTGTATATATCCCAAAATCCATGGGGTCACACGTTCATGATCCGCGCAGCCGAATTCATCGAGACTCCATTTATATTGATTCAGCCGTGAATAGATCGTCCGTATAATACCTTTGCTTTCTGAAGAAAATCCGGGACTCGAATCGCTTTGTTTTAGCGAATTATTATCCAACGAATTGAAAAAGGAATTTGAAAATATTTCATGGTTAATAAAAGGGAGATAAAAGATCCATTCTGAATAGATGCCGACATCCGGTGCTCCGCATATTTTTTTCATTGCCGGAATCAAAAAGGCGCGAATGAGTTCAGAATCGCTAATCCGTTCAGGGATGCTATGAAAAAAATCATATAAAAAATCGGTTGGCGACAAGCCACTTTTCGAAATAAATTGTAAAAATATAAGTCCATTAAGTAATTCTTTGGTCACATCTTTTATATTCGCTTTCACGCAAATGTTAGAGAGGAGTCCGTGAAGGATTTCAAACATTTCTGCGTATTCTTTGGAGAAAGAATCATGCATTTTACCAATTTTGCGTGAAAATGCGTGCATATTTTTTTATAATTTCCGAAATGATAAAAAGATAAAGTGAATTCCATGGAAGAACGAACTCAAAAAGTAAAGCGAAGATTAAAAATTGAATTTTATCCTCCCTTTGTTGCGATTGCTCTAATTTTGATTGTCCTTTTTCTTCTCTTCGACAACCGAGGGTATTGGGAAATGTTCAACGGAATCATATCCGGTGCAATTGGATTCGATGCGAATTTTGTGGTAATTTTGCTCATCGTCCTTTTTGTAATTCTTGGGTTATGTGTATCGATGCTTATCTTTGGATTGATTGGCAAACTGCAATGGGTGCATGTGCCCATTCTGCATTCGATTCCGCTGATCTTTCTTATAATAATCAATGCAGTTTTATTTTTCGCATTTCAAATTAGCGATCGGATCGGTCTCGATTATATTTTCTTCTCGCTCGGGCCGGGTAAAGCCGAAGCGTTATATATCGGTGTTTCAATCGCAGTATTTGTATTTTTGGCCATTTCGATGTTTGCCTTGCGAAATCTTTACCAAAGTCCGACAAAAATTGAAACTGAGGGCCGAGTAATTCGATTTCACCCGAAATTTATTACCATTTCAACGTCACTTTCTATATTATTTTCGATGCCCTTGTTTTTAATGCTATTATTCGATTATGCTACCACGGGCGTATATTGGGACAATATCGGTGTGATTTTTAAAAAGTTCATGGATTGGAATCCTATATTTGTTATTCTCTATATTTTTGGGGTCATCATGGTAATATGTGCGCAGATTCCTATGAACCGGATTGAAATCTCCACTAAAATCAAAACATCTATTAAGGTTCTTGGGATCTTTTTCCAGCTTTCTTCAATCATCTATTGGGCTGTTTCAATCGAGCACTCGACAAATCCATATTTTTCATTGCTATCTGTCCCTTTAATTCTCTTTGGATTGGCGTTTCTCTTAATTCAATTTTCCAAATTGATTGAAGCCATGGTTAATCGCGTAGTTCGCATCCCCAAATTACAATCCATGAAATATGCAAAATCAATCGTGGTAATGATGGTGATCTTTATCCCCTATTTCGGTATTTTCTATCATCCATTGATTTCCGGTCCGCTTGGCGTTGATGCTCCTCCGGTTTCATATTTTCAAACCATAAACGGAATCGAAGTACCTTTTCAAGGCCGCATTGCCTATCCCAGTTTCGAAATGCAATCAAATGAAACCAGAAAATATATTAATTTAACCGATAATTGGAAATATTGGAAAGGAACAGGTTCAGATTCCTATTCATCGGCTCCGAGAACCAATTCAACAATTGCCAAACTCACGCAAGGTCAACATCTTCCGAATTTCGATGATTCAAATTGGCAATCGGTAAAAGTTCCTCACACCATCTCGTTTTATGAAGATGATGTGAAGTATTGGGGCGTAGTTTGGTATCGTCGCGCCATTAATATTGATGAATCCTTTTCAAATCTGGATCTTTATTTGAAATTCTTCGGTGTGAACTATTATTGCGATGTATGGATTGATGGAACATGGATCGGTTTTCATGAAGGCATGTACACCGCATTTGCATTCGATGTAACCGAATATCTCACACCCGGCGCTCATATAATTGCGGTTCGGGTCGATCATCCTCAATGGGGTCGAAACGAGTTTTACAATAGAATCGTGCCTGACGGCTTTGATTTATTCAATCATGGCGGCATCGAACGGGAAATAATCCTTGAAGCCGTGCCCAAATTAAGTATCGTACGGACCGACCTGATAAATCAACGTTTTCAAACCGAAAATCAAAAAAATGGCTCCATTACAACCAATATCTCGATAGTCCTCAAAAATAGCTTGAATTTTTCACTAGCCAATCTAAGTTTAGCAATTTATCCTTTGGAATTCCCAAATACAGAGTCGATGATGGATATCCGGACATGGAATTTCGTTCAATTTAATCAAAATGCGACCCCGATCATTTTCAGATCTTTACCTCTCGCTCAAATATCTGTGGGAAAATATGCCGCTTTATCTCTCAATTTGGAAATACCGTTCGTTCGCTTTTGGTCGACAAAAACACCTCATCTCTACGCGATAAATGTAAATATATCAACAACCAACGGCATCATCAACGATACCTTCTACACCCAAACCGGATTCCGAAACTTTAGTGTGGATGGTAATCGATTATTATTAAACGGTGCACCATTAAAGCTTGCGGGCGTATCTATTCATGAACAATATCCTTCGCCCATCGCCAGAATGCTCAACGATTCTCTCAGGTTTTCCGACTTACTGAAAATAAAAGATTTGAACGCAAACTGGTGGCGCGCACATTACCCCCTCCATCCGCATTCCTATATCTTTTCCGATCGATTGGGCCTTGCATGTTGGGAAGAAGCCCCGATAAATTGGGTTAATGAAGCCGATTTCGTGCAGATGTATTCCCGCAATTATTTCTACGGCCTTTGGACCGAAATCCTTTACCGGGATTATAACAGACCTTCGGTCTTAATGTGGGGCGCCACAAATGAGCCTTGGGCTCAGGCTGCGTTGTATCGGTATCTCAAGGATCTTCATGATTGGATGAAAACCAAAGATCCCACACGATTTGTATCGTTTGCCGCCGTTAGCTCTCATGATTCATGGACCAAAGGCTTTGAACATCTCGAAATTTGCACACCGAACACATACGCGGGAACCTTTGAAGGAAATAAAACCGATTGGTATAACGAACTCACAAAACAATTATGGAGGGTGGCAAATAATACCTACAATCGAGGAAAACCCATCGTTTCTATGGAATTCGGGTATTGGAGAAGTGGAATTAATGATTCCGATCAAGTACGATGCTTTGAAGAGGCCTTTCGGGCTTTTTCCGAACACCCGAACGTGCAAGGCATGACTTGGTGGATCTTCGCAGATTATCATGGTCCGGATTATTATAATTCAATGGGAATATATAATCAAGAAAGATCGTGGAAATCACCAACATATGATCTCATGAAAGCGAAATATGGAGAGTTCACGGCAAACAACCTTTGAAATATTCAATTGAATAAATTAAACAAAAATTTTTTTCCAAAATTTTCAAATCATTAAATATTGAGAATCTTTAAGTGCTTACTAAAACCATTATGAAGTATGGTATCTCCAGAATTAATTTATTCGATAGTAAAAGTGTTTTATGGCGTGCTGGCACTTCAAGTATTTGTTACCGGTGAAGAAATATTGAGAAAAGCGATAATAGCGGGGAAAATCGCAAAAAAAGATCCGGTGATTTCAATCTTTTTAGTGGCCGGAGTCTCAATTATTATTTATGGCATCTATGTTGTTGTCTATATTATTACAGATCTCTTCACAAAATACCCCCCTCTCATCGACTTCGATCTTTTATTCTTTGAATTTCTGAAGTATTTTGTAGTTTTAGTTATGCTTGCACCCATAAATCTGATTTCTATAGATTATATTCACGGAAAAAATAGATTCTATAGATTATTACAATCATTCTTCGCTATCAACATGATATATTTATTTATCATTTTTGGATTGAAAATTATTAACATCACCATCTCAAATTACTTGGGTGTATCGATTTCGATTTTGGGGATTGTTGGATTTTATGTATTCTTCCGGTTCATGTTAGTCGACTTGCAAACCCAACCCAAAATACAACGTAGCCTATTATTTGCAATTTTAGCCTTTATTGTATGCATAGGAGGAGAAATCCTTCAAATTATTGGAAGAATAGAACCACCCACACTTTTATTTGCAATAGGAACCGCGGTTGAAATCATTGGATGGATTCTTTTACGATACGTGGGGAAATTATTTCCTGCCTATAATGAATTTGAATGGAGGTCGGGGTTAATTGAATGTCATGTAATATTATTATCCGGAATCTCCATATATCACGGAAAATTTGATGTATCCATTAATACTCCAAATTCAGAATTGGTTGGAGGTGGAATCATAGGTGTTAAAACGATATTAGGTGAGATAACACAAGAATCCGGACAGTTGAAGTTTATTCAAATAGGAGAAAAATACTTGGTATTTCAATCGGGAAGTTATATTATAGTATCTCTTCTTTGCAAACAAAATTATGGAATTTATCACTCACTCGTGAAAGAACTCGTAGAAAAAATTGAACATGAAAACCCCTCATTAGCGGACTTTCGTGGAAACGTGGATGAACTATCTATTGTAACCCATATAAAAAATATCTTTGATTCAGAAATTCAATCTCTATCTTTGTAAAATATACTTTAGTTGTGAATCTTTTACGAGAACTGGCTTTGCCAAAAAAATTTTTTTGTCTCATCTTTGAAAGTGGTCATTTTTTATATTCTAAAACATAAAGAATGAATTTTGCCCGACTCATACCCACATATAACTGCATTCTAATGTTTTCGGCAACATCACGATTATCACCATATTCGAGTTGATGTCGATTTAACAAAATAAAAACGACATCACGTTCTAAGCCTTTAAAACTCCTGATCGTGGAAAATTCCAAGTAATAATCAAATCCAGGATTTTGGGCCACCAATTCTTCAAAGGTTTCCGGATGCTTTGGAAAGATCACCAAGATGCGCTTATTGAGACCGCGGTCTGTAAACACAGCCCATTGGCTTTTATTGTGATCGCCATTGAAACATGATGGAACGTCGGTTTGGAGTCGATGAACACTGAGAATCACCATATGCGAGCTCGGTATTTTTTTTGTGAAGAAATTTACCGCCACTTCATCAATTATCTCTTGGTAAGCTTCAGCAACATTTGATTTTTTGATATGTTTAACATCCAATGAATGAATTCCCGAAAGCGATTTATACTTTCCGATGCTCAATGTTTCAAGTATATATTTTGCAATCTCAACGGAATTTCTTAGATTTTGGGGCAATCTTATTAAATCCCGCTTTTCATCCATCCCGAATGTTGTTAAATCAAATGACTCATTGAATAATGCTTGGGCCAAATCGAAAAATACGTAGAAGGCTTCATATGGTTTTTTCAAAAATTTGCGAAAAATCGAATAAAATGATTTGCCAATATCTTGAGCTTCATCTATTAAAATGGCATCAAAAAGATATTTATCAAGTATTCCATTTGCAGCGATGAGTTTTTCGATCATTTTGGCCGTCTCTTCTCTTTTATAGTTAGCAATATAATAATTTAAACTTTCTTTTTGTTTATCATCAATCAAATCACTTGCAAACCATTCCGCAAACTCGAATACATTCAAACATATGATATAATCCTCCAATTTCTCGTTTTCATTTAAAATATCAAGAGAATCCTCGAACCGTATCAATTGATCAGATATAAAAAAGCGCAATTTTCGATTATAGCATAAGATTAACACTCGTTTTCTTTGTTCAAGCAATTGCATGGCCTTTTTGATAGCTAAAAAGGTTTTTCCCGAACCGGCACTCCCTTCTATTGCGAGATCTTTCTTGACTATTAAAGAATCGATTAAGTAATCTTGTTTTTCATTGATGTTTTCCATCAAATCATTCCGATCATCGAGATATTCTTTATAAAAAAGTTGAGAGGATATCGTGGGATTCATGATTTCGATAAAGAAATTACGGATATCATCGGTGATCTTGTTTTTAATTTGATGTTTGTCAAATAAAGTGTGAATAAACAATTCTAACGGGCTATATGAAGTATTATTTGTTTTTCGCCAAGTTATTTGTGCATCCAAGTCCGATTTGTCAAAAATTTGATCTTTACTGAAATAGAGGTAGGTATCCGATATCATATTTTGCTTAAAATTAAAATCCGGAAATATAACACCATACGAATATGCTCCGGGAAAATCCCATTTTTCGTTTTGTTTGATTAAAAGATTGGAGCAATTAGGATGAGTTTTCGCTTGTTCGATATAGAAATCCTTGATCCGATGCAACGCTTTGATCGCTTGTCCGAAAGGATTTTTAATTTTATGCTTTTTACCCTGCTCTTCCGAATTTTTCGAATTTTTTTTGACTTTCTTTTTCTTTGAACCAGATGTCGAACAAAATTGATTATTTTCGAGTGAAATTTCTCCGCCTTTGATTTCCATTACAAAAAACCCCTTGAATTTATGAAGAATAACGACATCCGCTTCACGATTGTCATCTTTTTTAGGATCTCTCCATAATACTGAATGCCAGACCCACCAATTATCGTCTAGCGATTGGAACGCTCTATATATTTTAAGTTCTGATTCGGGAACGTTGGGATTTCTTAATTTAAAAGACTCTTCAGACTCCGGAAATTGATGCACCATATTCCTTTATTGATTTTTAACCATATATATTTTTATTTTAAAATATTCTTTGTGATTTGGCCCATTAAAACGAATTATACACTCGAATCCATATTTTGATAAAGATGATTAATGATGGTCGTATTTAAATTAAAAAAATTAAAGAAATGCCATAAAAAAAACAAAAGTGCATCAGTCTGAAATGCATTAATCACACGTGATTCCGCGCATTTTAAATACGTTTTTCAACTCGCTAAGCAATGCTGTTTTGCTTTGGGCTGCGGTGATGGCTCTTTCTGAAGGAATAGATGCAGGGGGCGCATTTGGGGATGGAGGTGGATTAAACGGCAATGGGGCTTGATTCTGTTGAAATTCGGTATCTAACTGGGATTGCAAGGCTATTCCTTTGTTGAGCTTCACACCTTGACTCGCCCCACTCAATGCATTTTGTAATAATTTAAATTGATCGAAAACGGTGTTGGTTAACTGGGCAATCATTTCTTTTAATTCTTCTACCGATTCTTCCAAGGTCTTCGATTTTTTGGCACCGAAAAATGATTTAAATTTCTTTGCGAATTCCGGTTCAGTCGAATAGAAATTGTAGATCGAACTTTCTATTATTTCAAAGTTTTGTTTGGATTGCTCGAGAATCTCTGTGTAGGCTCGCTTTAATTGTGCGATTTTTTGAGAATAACGGGGATCTTGTCGATAATCCGGATCCAATTTATGGAATAGTATTAAATAATAAGGTATTTCGTTGAGAAAGAGCATGATTTCAAGAATTTGAGAAAAATACTCTTTAGCCTCATCATATCGGGCTTCATCTTGAATATCTACAACAAAAATTATTAAATCGCATTGTACAAAATACTCTTCCGGATCTTGAAGATAACTATAGCGGTATTCCAGTTTTCCGCCGAAATCCCAAATGATCATATTAAATTTTTCCGATTCAATACGCCTGGCACTCACACCATTGGTCGGTTCAAGATGTTCGGTGGTGGTGATATTGCCTCGACCGCTTAGAGACTCGAGCATGGAGGTTTTTCCCGCATTGTCCAATCCGAGCACCGCAATTTTAAATTGTTCCTTTTTCAAATAACTATTTCGCTTCTGCCATGCCCTCGAGATAAGCTGGCTGGCTAAAATCCAATTCCGGACTTTCTTTGCATCGATTCCGCATTTCTCACTCAACTCATTGATCTCTTTTTCTTCCAGCTTCAAGAAATTACGAATCTTGGTAATCTTTTGTTTTGCTAATAAATTTGCTTCTTCTTCTGTACAACTCTTGAGGACCGCCGGATTCATATCCAAAATATCCGTAAAGGATTCGTTCTCACCAATTTCGGCCTTCAGAAATCGATGACAAAAATTCTGAATAATTTTACGCTTTTGTTCGCTCATTTCAATCAAAAGATACTCAGCCAATTCGCCCTATAAAACGCTTTATTGAAAAGTTGACGCACAAATACGAGAAACAAGATTAGAAACTTTCTAACACGATAATTGAATCGAAATGGAACGTTTTCGGATAAAAAATCAAAAACGAGATTGAAAATTGGAGATTTTTTTAAATTATATGGCTTTTCATATTAAATTACGCACGCTGTTCATAAATGGATTGTGTAAATTCTTATGAAATTCCATATCAATTGAAGCTCTCTTCTCGCGAAAGAAAATGAAGAATTAAAAAAGAAATTGATCGAACTGAAAAAAAAACGCTAATGCGTTAGATAAAGAATAATAAATACGAGAGAATTGCTATCCCGTAGAATACTCCCGCAGAACTTTTGATAAATAGTTTATCTCAACGTTTTTTACACATGTTCACGTCACTTCTGCATTTTTTAGAACTTATAAATATATACAACGCTGCAGCGAACAGGTCAGTTATTATAATTATACAAACATATATACCAAACCAAGGATTCAGCCAGAAATCTATTAAATGATATATAAAGCGAGTCCCGGTGAAATTGGGGAGATCCCAAAGCGTTGCAAAGGGAGGACCTAAAAGTCCGTGGACTCTATCGAATTCAATTTTGACGACCCAATCTTTGTTTAATTCTTCTAGAATCCATGCATATTGCTCTGCAGAAAAGTATTTCAAGAATGTGAGTAAAGAAAACAGCACTACCTCAGAAATACCCAGCGAATTGGCAATCTGTGCTTCTAAAAGGATATTCTTCGGACCTTCCGTAGGATGGGAAAATTGATCGTTGCGATCAGGGGTGGTCCAGCCGATGGAGATTCCAAAATTGGTATCCGAGTCAATATTCAATTCCGGATATCTGTTTTGGATTTTTTGCATGTAAGATTTTGCTTCTTTAAAGTGAAGATATGAAAAATATGGATTAAGATTTCGACCCGGTTGATCTGTTCGATAGATCATCCAATTGTATTTATCATAATAAAAATCTCGGAAAGCGGGGTTAAGCGATGAAGGATAAAAATCAAAGATCCGATATAATGTGGATACATCGTTATCTCCATCCAACCAATCTCCAATAGTATATGATACCGTAGTATATCCTATTTTCTTACCAGAATCATGCACATATCTTACCACGTTGGCTTTGTACATTTGCTTTTCTTCATTCCTTGATCGATTGAAGGAACCGTAATTTCCTCCCGATTCGATGTCGAATATAAAACCTTTGAATATCAAATTAAACCGTTCTCTAAAGGTTGCATTGATAGTGGTTGAATTAAGCACGTATAGGGCCGGATAGATCGTTTCCATGCCACTAACCGCTTGATAGAATTCTATTCGAGCATCGATTAGGGATTGCATGTAATCAAGGGTTTCTGTTGCATTCAGATAGAAATACGTGCGATTTGGATATCGGAAAGGATACTTGGCTTCAGGAATGTCAATGAGAAATTTCCCGTCTTCTTTATTTATATACTCATTTCCGAAACAATACAAAGTTGTGGTGGTATTATATTTTAAGTTATGCGATTTAATTATTTCTAAATATTCGGGCGGAATGTAGGTTCCGGATGACCAAAAATTCAATCGGGTATTCACGGTAGGGTGTTTCTTGAGGATAATATCTTGCCCGTAATTATCGATACTGGCAATAAATGCAGCCAAACTGAGTATCAAAAAGAGCATAACAAAGGTTTCCGCGCGTATATTTCGTATCCGTTCCGGTTTGTTCGGGATTTTTCTATTTGCCTTGTGTTTAATGGTGGAGAAGGTTTTTTTTAGAGCTTCGAATTTTTCTCTCAATTCTTTGAATTTAAAAGTAAATTTTGCATCTCTTGTGA
>CAZUTM010000099.1:0-2761 GCA_964623665.1 uncultured archaeon | reverse complement strand
ATAATATTGAGAGAATTTAGAATTACAATGATCCAAAGGAAGCCGTAGAAATGCGGAATTGTATAATACCCGTCGGATAAATGGACGCCGCCGATCAAATAATGACCAATTGATATAATATACAACCACACTGCCACGTATTGTGTGTCAGAAATATTAAGAATCATATTGAATGCGGCAAAAATGAATGCTATTTTAGAGATCAAGCGGAATGTTTTAATTAAAATGACGGATGGCTTCATTATAATTAAAAGGATGTACAAAACAATAATGATAATGGCCGGCCACAAATAAAAAGACCATTCACCGAATATACCGAATTGTAGGGATGCGTAGCGAATAATTGCGTAAAACCACGGCAATCCGAAAAGCAGAATGAATCCGCCAAATAATATTATCGTAATATATTTCATTTGTATCAACGTCAACGGAGTCCTTGCTTTATACGAATCAATAAGCGGATGTTCAGACCCTTTTGTTTTAAAATATGAATATGTTAAGTCCAAAATGATAATTAGCATATTTGTTAATGAAATAACGATATGGATATAGATAGAATATTTTGCAAATTCCAATAAGGCTAAAAGGAAAGAAAGGGCGTAGGAGATCGCTGCAATTAGCCTAATTCCCGTTGTAATCTTGCAGTTTCTTGGTGTACCTTCAAATCCACGATAGATATCTCTTGCTATTAAATAATTTATGATAAGGTGGTTGAGATTCACCGCGACGCCAATAACGAGCCAAACCACAAAAGATTGAATTTGTGTATTTGTTACAAATTGACCCCATAGCGCTTCTTCACTAGTTCTATCGGAGAGGCCTTCGAGATATGTTAGAATTACCCCAACATCGCTTAAAGCCATATTCTGTATTTGTAGTATTTGAAAGTAAAGAAGAGAGATTCCCGCTATGCAAAAAAGAAGCATCCAATAATTCCGGGTAACGATTCCATACAAAAATAGAGCAATATTTTTAAAAATAAACAATATTAAAATCGTTGTGATCAATTCTTGAGACTGTAAAATTCGATTTGAAAATTCAATGGAAATGAGGAATGGCGGCGGGCCAAACAGTTCATAAATCGATTGGTATGCAAGAAGATCTATCAGCAGAGATAGAATGAGTACTATCAATAGATAAACTTTTTTATTCATTCTATTTAATAAAAAAAGTAAAAACAATAAAAAGCATTCGCTAAAGGCTGTATCTTGAAATGAAATACGAAAGAAAAGTTAGATCTTATTATTAGAGCGAATTTATGGATGTTTTGACCTATTTTTTCACTAGCGATTTAAAAAAGTGAATATAGTTGGTCAATCCTTGTTCGATGGTATAATCCGCGACGAACCCGATATCCCTTATTATTTTCGAGATATCCGCTTGGCTATGTAAAATATCACCTTTTCTCGCTTCCGCATATTCGATCTTGATGTTCGGATTTCCGACTATTTTGACCATTAATTTTGTGAGTGAGTTTAAATCAATGGATTTGCCGGTAGCAACATTGTAGAATTTACCGCCCGAATCTTGATGAACGGCTGACAATATGTTGGCTTTCACCACATCCAATACATAAATAAAATCCCGGGTTTGCGTCCCATCCCCATAGATAACAGGATTCTTGTTTTCCTCAATCATTCGTTTCGCAAAAATCGAAATAACACCGGCATACTGATTATTGCGCTGCCGTGGGCCATACACATTAAAATACCGCAACGCTGTGGTTTTTAACCCATAGGCTTTGTGATACATCACTACATAAGATTCCGCTGCCCATTTAGAAACCCCATATGGCGAAATCGGCGCGGGATATATCGATTCCGTAATCGGGAGCACTTCGGTATTGCCGTAAACCGCTGCACTTGAAGCAAACACTACAGATTTCACATCATTAATTCGCGCTGCATTTAAAACATTGACTGTTCCTGTCACATTTACATTATGACATAATTCGGGCGTCAGTAGCGATTGCGTTACGCTGATAAATGCACCTTCGTGGAAAATGATTTCCGCGCCGCGGGTTATTTCGATCATAAACGAAGTATCGCAGACATCGCCGATACAGAACTTAAACTTGGGATTTTTGATGATTTTACTTAGATTGTTAATGTCTCCGTTCGACAGATTATCAACACCGATAACCTCTGCCCCGTACTCGATGAGCGTTTCGCAAAGATGACTTCCGATAAAGCCCGCCGCACCGGTAACTACGACTTTTTTTCCCACAAGTTCTTTTTTCAAATCCATAATTCTTTAAATCAAATTTACGTTTTAAGTATTTCTTGCAAGCCCTTTTTTCGATCTTTATCAATGGCCAAAGACCGAATAGCAAGCGAGGGTTGATAGAACGCTTTATCGAGATATGCCTTTTAGCGTTTTTTCATTTCTGTTTCATTTCTGTATGATAGAAAAAATGAGATTTGAAAGAAAATACGTAAATTGAGCATTGAAAATCCTATTTACGATCAATATGTGTATGTTTTGTTTCGACCCCTTTTTATTTCTTTGAGTTTTACTCTGTATATAGATCCAACAAATGTTGATGTGTATGAACGAACATTATAAATTGCTATTAACCGGCGTATTCGGTCCGTTTGGAGTAAAGGATGACTATGCTGAAGGATTGGGTATGCAGATGGAACTGCTGAACAATCAAATAACCCGAGAACAAAATATTCATTCGATTCGGCAACATTATTTGACTTTACCGCTCTATCTTATGGCCGAAAATATTTCTGTGCCAACCGTGGTACTTGATTTT
>CAZUTM010000098.1:0-17121 GCA_964623665.1 uncultured archaeon | reverse complement strand
ACATCAATACCGACTTCGTGATCTTTTCTTTCCCATTTGATGCCATCAAGCGATTCAGCATAACCAATTCTATAAGATGCTCCCCGGTAAGAGTACCACATTTTATATAATCCATTTTCATAAAGAACAAAAGGTTTTGAAATACAAGTTTCTGTTGAGTCTTTATAATCAATACAAACAATACCCGTTTTGATCCAATCAAGACCATTTGAAGAATACGCATATCTGATGTTATAGAGATGACCTTTCTTACTTGTCCATCCAGTACAAGATAAATACCACATTTTCCATATAGAATTATCAATAATAACAAAGGGTGATGCAGTAAAATATGGATCAAATGGGCTTCTATCAATAATGGGACCATCGTATATCCTTTCGAAGGTAAGACCATTATCTTTACTTATCGCAACACCTATTGCATTTCTAAATGCTACGGTAACTCCAAGATTCCATCCGATATAATATAGGTATAATTTTCCATCATTTCTGACAACACTACATGGCATTACCCCAGAATCATCGAATGCGCCCAATTTACCCGGAGATAAGAGAGGTTTTTTATGGAGGTGCAATATCTTTGATGGATTTTCAATATCAACATCTACAAATGTGGCATAACTTCTATTAGAAATATCTCGAGTACTAAAAAAAATTCTTAAAACTTCATCATTAATTTTTAGAGGGATTGGAATAGATACATGTGAATTCATCCATTCGCTTTCATTATTAATATTTAAAATCAATCCTTTTTTTTCCCATTTCATTTTATTTCCTCTTTCTTTTTATTTGCACCACAATAATAAATAGAATAGGGAGAAGTATTTTTGGTGATAATTGCACCTGCACCCAATGTAGTGCCTTCTTCAACTTTTATACCATCTATAATCGTTGAATTTACACCTAAAAAACAATATGGTTCAATTATACAATGGCCGGATATAACTACATGAGAAGTAATAAAGCAATGGTCTTTAATAATAGAATGATGTCCTATATGATTACCACTCCAAATTATGACATTATCTCCGATTTTTACATAAGGTTGTATTGTTTGATTCTCGAAAATGAAACAATTATCTCCGATTGTGAGATCTGGCCAAGTTACAGATTTAGAACAAACATAAGATGCCAATTTGTATTTTTTTTCTTTCGCTTCATAATATTTTTTTGCTCTTGCTGTGTTTAAATGACTATAACCAATAGCAATAAACATTTCATACTCTTTGGGAGGATATTTTTCTTGAATAACATCAAATGATACAACAGGGAGGCCAAATTTTTCTTCTTCTTTAATATATTCTCCATCTAATGTAAAAGCCACAACTTGATAATTACTGTCGTGTGTAAAGTAATAATAGGCAACTTCAGCGAATGATGCTGTACCAAAAATAATTAATTTTTCCATATAAATTACAAATATCAATAATAAAAAAAACCTTTTTTTTGTGTCATCAAAAAAATCCCTTTATAAACCTTTTAAAAAAATCAGTAATGGTATTTCGATCGAATTTAATCAATATCAAGATATAAAGGAGTAATGCAATGAAGGTTTGAATAATAGCAGTTAATTTAAATAATCTTAAGTAAGGTAATAAAAATATAGAAGAAAATAACAAATATTTATTGAAATACATAAAAAAATCTTTTTTAAAACTTGAAATTTCACATTTAAAAAATTTGAAAAAAAAGAGC
Source organism: uncultured archaeon (assembly GCA_964623665.1). GTDB lineage: Archaea > Asgardarchaeota > Lokiarchaeia > Sigyniarchaeales > Promethearchaeaceae > CAZUTM01. Next base: position 15,426 of record CAZUTM010000098.1, on the reverse strand, counting down.
AAGAAATATCCAATTTCCACACTGAGTATTATGTGTATGAATAATGTGAAATTGTTCAACAATATAAAATAATAGAAAATAATGATATGTGGAATTAGTAAAAATAATTTGAATATCATCAATTCTTTGACTTTTCCGATTGAGACTTGTAATATAAGAACATAATTTTTTAAACACATAATAAATCCAAAAAATGAAAGGATTTGAACGATTGGAATGGAATTTGTCCATTGATCTCCGTATAAGAGATAAACGAATTTATCGGCCACCGAAAAAATTATCATATAAACTGGCATTAGAATAACCAATAATATTTTTAAAAAATCATTGAAAGCATTCTTCAGTTTTTGAATATCATCTTGATGCTTAGAAAAAAATGGGAAAAAAACGCCATAATTTAATCCATTCAAAATACCAATAGGAACAAATATCAAATTAAAGGCAATTTCATAATATCCTAAGAGAATGGTTCCAAAAAAAGTGCCAATAAAAATTTTATCTAAGTTTGATGTGAAGAAATTAATTGTTCTCTCTCCGCTCTGATACAATCCAAATCGAATAAATTTTTTTATTTCTTTGAATTCAAAACATAACGAGGGTTTCCAAATTTTCAATCCAGTTATAACGTTTAATGTTGTTAATAGGGTAAGACCGGAAACATAACCAATAACTAATGAGAATGCACCAAAACCATAATAGGCGAAAATTATTGAGATTATTCCAATTATGGTTGAACTGACTATTTCATTAATTGAAGCTGCTTTAAAATGAAAATTTTTTTTAAGTAAAGACTGAAAATGAAGTCCAACGGGTAAAATAAAGAATATAATTCCAGTAAATTGAATTAAAACGGTTATATCTGTCTTGAATAAAAGAGATAAAAAAGGGGATAAGAAAAATAATATTAAATAACTCACAAACCCTGATATAATCGAAATATATAATAAACTTGATAAAGTCCTATGTTCAACGTTTTGAAAATTAATGATTGCAGATGGAATTCCTAATCCTTCAAATATTCTACCAAAATTAATTATAATCATAATAATTGATACAATTCCAAATACATCTGGTGTTAATATACGAGATAATATAAACTGTTTTATGATCAACATCAAAGAATTAAAAACCATTGATATTGTAACCCACTTGATTCCATTATCTACTTTATTTTTAAGTGAATCATCAATTATCGATGGGTTTTTTGAAACAAACATTGAATCAAAAAATTAATTATTGATTATATTTTTTTTGCTAAATATGAAGTACTTACACATAGTAATGGATCATTATTATTCTATCCATTTTATTAAATTTATTAATGAAAAATTTGAACCAAGAAACCATTTTTTTCTTTATTTAATCCTTACACGAAATTTCAAGAATGAAAATTTAAAGAACTATAGCAATATCTTTTATCTTAATCTCTCAAAGATTCCACCATTAAGAATGTTTTCTAAATCTTATATTCAAGCAATTAAATTGATTAAAAAATCAGACCATGTTATTATTCATGGCTTAAATTCAGATAATGCATTATTAACAATCTTTGGAAAAAAAAAACAAAAATCGACTTCTTGGATTACTTGGGGTTCTGATATCTACCATAATATACCGATTAAACTATATGATATTCGTACAGAGATATATTTGAATAAAAATAAAACCTACTTGGTAAAAAATTATTTAAGTAAATTTATTCAAACAGTATTGCTAACATTTAAAAAATATTTTATAAAGAAACTTGATTATATTGTAAACTATTCAGAAAGAGAGTATCTTTTGATAAGAAAATTTTTTACAACGAATGCAAGGCATATTAAAGAATTTAATTATCCACATTCATCTGATTTTAATGATGCTACTTCGATTGTAGATGTTAATATTGAAAAATATTACTATAAAAATAAATATAAAAAATTAATCTTAATAGGTAATTCTGCACATCCCACAAATAACCATGTTGATATGTTTTATATTTTAAAAGAAATAGAAGACCAAGATTTTGGAATAATCTGTCCACTATCATATAATGGTCCTAAAAGTTATATAGATTATGTAATTCTTACAGGTAATGAATTATTTGGTGACCGATTTATTCCAATTTTAGAATTTGTTAGTTTCAATGTTTATTTAAATATATTAAAACAAGTAGATATTGTGATTTGGAACCATAATAGACCGCAGGGATTAGGAAATTTAAGAATTCTTTTTAAATTTGAAAAAAAAATCTATATGAAAAAAAACATTCTATATAAAGATTTAATCGATTGGGGCTTTGAAATCTTAAGTTATGAAGATTTATTAGAATCAATCAAGAATAAACAAAATATTTTTGAATATAGTGAGAAATTTAAGAAAAACGCCGAAAAGGTAGATGAATTCTTTTCGAATAATAAAGCGGAGTTATTGATAAGCACATTTTTTAAAAAACTAAACGATTGGGGGGATAATGATTCAAAATTTTCTACAAAGATGCAAAAATAAAATTTTTTTTCTTATTTTTGGTAATCCGAATTTAGAATTCATAATAAAATATTATTTATTAGCTCAAAAAATAGTGAATAAAATATTTTATTTTACACTCAGAGGTAAGTTTAATGTTCCACAAAAGATTAGCACATCTCTGGCTTGGCTTAAGAAAACAAATAGATTGTCGGATTTTATCATTATATTTAATTCACGGAGAAGATTGCGACAATATCCCAAAAATCAAGAGGTACCGCCTCATGAGATTCAAAGAGAAATTAATAGAAACTTTATTAGAGGTTCATACATAGCCAGTTTTTCAGACGCATACGTATTTGGTGAAAAAGGATCGATTATTACTGAGGATCACACTTTGATCTCAGATCTTTCTATGCATTTAGGTTTTAAAAATGAAGAAAATGATACATTTTCAAAGATCTTCATGAAAAAGGTTATAAAAACCAATAAAACAATTGCAGTCCTTTCGACAGATGCTGGAAATACATTCTATCATTGGTTATATGATGTTTTACCAAGATTTTATTTATTACAAAAGCAAGGCATTGAACCAGATTTGTTCTATATTAACTACAATGGTTTACCCTTTCAAAAAGATTCTTTAAGAATCTTAAAGATTGATAAGAAAAAAATAGTAAGGGCTTCAAACAAATTTATCTTTCAATCTTCAAAACTAATTGTTCCTTCAATAATAAGAGGTAATATGGATTACTGGGTGATTGATTTTCTCAAAAGGATTTTTATATCTTCGTTTAAAGATGAAGATATGGGAAATAAAAATAGAATATATATCTCAAGACAAAAAGCGAATGGAAGAAAAATTATAAATGAAAAAGATTTTTTAAATTTCATTAAAAATTTTGGATTTAAAAAGGTTTTTCTTGAAGATTTATCATTAACTGAGCAATTTAGATTATTTTATTTCGCAGAAATGGTAATTGGACCTCATGGTGCAGGTTTTTCAAATATTTTTTGTTGTCGGCCAAAAACAAAGATTATCGAAATCTTTTCTGAAAAATACATAAATCCATGTTACTATTCAATAAGCGAAATTGCAGGTTTGGAGTATTATTATTATATAGAAATAAGTAAAAGAAAAAAAAATAAATCATTTGGATTCAGAGAAAATATCAAAGTGGATATCAATTCATTTAAACACTTTTTTAAATTAGTGATTAATTAGTTTTTCTAATTTTAGTTTGAGATCTTTTCCAATTATTTCGGGTCTACAATTTTTTTGATATAAATCATATCCATTTAGAGATATTTTTTCGGAAAAATCTGGATCGCTATACAATCTTAAAATTGAGTCAACTAATGAATCAGAGTCTGCGATATTACACAATAAACAATTCTTTTTATCTGTAAAAAGTTCTTTAATTGCAGGTGTATTCGCTGTAATAAGAGGTTTTTTCATTGCAATGCTTGCGTAAGCTTTATTCGGAATCACAAGTTTTGCTTTAATAGTTTCTCCAAAAATACCCAAACATACATCCGTTTCAGAGATAAAACGAATCAACTCAATTTCTTTAACTTTTGGATGGAGTATGAAATTATCCATATTTAAGTTTCTTTTTTCGCGATTGAAATATAAAAAATCTTTATTGGTTTTATCCGCACCAAGCAAGGTTATTTCAATATTGGAGTTATTTTTTAATTTTTTAGCAGCTTCAAAAACATATTTATATCCTTGAAGAGGAACATATGAGCCAAAGAAGAAAATTTTAAATTTTTTATTTTTTGCTTTTGCAATTGGATAATAAATTCTATCATCTGCACCAACAAGCACTCTATATATTTTTTGCCGATTAATACTATATTCCTTTGAAAAATACCATCCATGTGCATTCGTATCTGATAAAAGGAGATCGCAATTATTGAACATATAATTTTCGAGAATTCTTACTATTTTACTTGTTGTTCCATTTGGAGATATTTTTGCAAAATCTATTGCCCATGTGTTATAAAGGCATTCGAAAGGATCAAATACCAAAGGTTTACGGTTTATCTTGGAAATAAGTTTTGCGAGTAAATATGATTTATGACCATTATAAGCATTGAATATAAGATCATAATCAGATAATGAGATATATTTTTTTAACAATTCATAATTTAATTTAAAAAATTTTATTGAATTATTTATTGTAGGTATAAAGAAATAATCATCATATACATTACATTGTAAAATCTCAACATCATTTTTTTTTAATCCTCTAATTAAAATTGAATTTCTAGAATAATTTGGATCATAGGTCCCAAAAAACAAAATTTTCATAAAAAAAAAAAAAAAAACATAGTTCATATTTTTTTTGAAATTTGATTTTTCGAACTTTCATAAGCGATTTGAATTACTTTTTGAACATACCGTCCATGCTCCAGATTCGGATAAGCGGGCTTATTTTCATAAATCGAATTTATAAATCTCAGATCCTCAAAATAATAGGGGCCAGGTAATTCATTTTTCACATGTGGGAACCCGATTGTATCCAAAAAGTATTTTAACATCTCGGAATCATTCAATTCTTTTTCTGCTTCATCCAAATATTTGTACCGAATGCTAACCGCTTTACTTGCTTGTTCATCAACTGTGATAATAATATATGCTTTTTCAAAGTAAATTTCATATCTTCTGGCGGAAAATTTAATGTCATTCCACATAGAATTCACCGTTAGAGACACACCATTTTTGAAAGTCACCACACCGGCTACAGAATCTTCGATGTTTTCTTTTCCGGCATAATATTTAACTTTGAAATATACTTCATCAATTTCACCAAGCATATAGATAAGCCCATCGATATCATGAATGGTATGTTCAAATAAAATTCCGGCATGCGCTTTTTTATAGTCTGCACGCCATGTTGAGGCATGACTATCCAGTCCGGTATAGGGTTTTTCTTGCGAATCTCTGAAAATAATGTTCGTCAGCTTTCCGAATTTTTTGGCGTTGTCTTCCATAAATTTTTTCATGTATATGATTTGCGGAGCGCTTCGAAATACCAATCCCGGTTGAACAACAACACCGTTCTCATCCCGGGCTTTAATCATCTCAACAATATCTTCGTCGCTAAACGCTAAGGGCTTTTCGACAAATACATGCTTTTTCGCTTTGCATGCTGCGATAGTTAAGTCCTTATGGTCGCATGTTGGAACCAATACGAATACAGCGTGAATTTCTGAGTCATTAATTAAATCGTACGGGTTGGTGTATAATTTTTCAGCGGGAAAATGATTTGCCATTGCTTTCAGTTTTTGTTCATCAATATCACAAAGTGCTTTCAATACCACCTTTACCTTTTTGTTCCAAATCGTTCTTGCATTTGCAGCAAGCAATGTTATGGACATAAGGTGGTTTTGACTGATGCAACCGGTCCCGATGACACCGATATTGATTATTTTCTTTTGCTCGCTCATAATTTTATTTGCGAGCGAAAAGATAAAAACTATTTGAATATTTTTAACCGTATGCATAGAATTTTGGTCACCGGTGGAGCGGGCTTTATCGGGAGCAATTTTATCCACAATTGTTTGGAAACACGTCCCGATTATTTTATCGTTAATTTAGATGCCCTTACTTATGCCGGAAATTTAATGAATCTGAAAGTGCTTGAAGGAAGAACCAATTATGAGTTTGTGAAAGGTAGCATTACAAATTTTGATTTGGTAGATTATGTCGTTCGCAAATTTAATTTAGATACGATCATTAATTTTGCGGCGGAGTCGCACGTAGATCGCTCGATTCTAAATCCGAATGTGTTTATTGAAACCAATGTGATAGGAACCCAAACCTTGTTGAATGTTGCCAAGAAGAATAATATCAAAACCTATATTCAAATAAGTACTGATGAGGTGTACGGTTCATTGGATTTTGATGAGCCCGCATTTACGGAGGAAAATCCAATTGAGACCAATTCTCCATATTCCGCTTCGAAAGCTTCAGCCGATCTTCTCGTGTATGCATATCATAAGACCTTCGGAGTTCCGATTAAGATAACACGGTGTTCAAATAATTATGGTCCATATCAATTTCCGGAAAAGCTGATTCCGCTTATGATTAATAATATTTTAGCCGGAAAGCAATTGCCGGTGTATGGTGATGGAAAAAATATACGCGATTGGATTTACGTACTCGATCACTGCGAGGGGATTTTGAGTGTGTTAGAAAAGGGTCGCGAGGGCGAGGTATATAACTTGGGCGGGAATTCGGAATTGAGCAATATCGAGTTAGTTAAGCGATTGATTAAAGAACTCAATGCTTCAGAAGAATTAATAACCTTTGTGAAGGATAGACCGGGTCATGACCGCAGATATGCGATGAATTTTTCCAAAGCGAAAAAAGAGTTGGGCTGGTCGCCTCGGTATAGTTTTGATGAGGGAATAAAAAAGACGGTTCAATGGTATCTGAACCACAAAGAATGGTTGAAATCGGTGACTTCCGGTGAATATTTGAAGTATTACGAGCAACAATATAGTTTTTCCCACTGATCGGGGCCTATAGAGAGAAAAGAAAACATAAAAAAATTGTGAAAATCAAACAGAATGCTGTGTTACGTTGCAATTTAATATTCGTCCCATCCAAAGATTTTTTTAACTTCTTCTTTTTTAGTCGGCCGAGTTAATTTTCGTTTTTTTATTGCTTTAAACCCGAATACACAGAGGATACTCGCTCCTGCAATGGCCCCAGCAGCGATCATGATTCCGGAACTATTATTAGATGGTTCTTCTTCGATCGGAGCGCGAAGAGTAATCGTAAATTGCTTTTCCGCAGTGTTTAAGACCCGATCTTCACACACCACTTTCAAGAGGTAGACGCCATACTCGGTAATGTTCAATTTGAAATATCCGTACGTTGCGGTTCGCTGAATCAAGATTTGATTTAGTGATTGGGCGTTAAGCGAATAAAAGGCATATTGCGGTAGAGATGCGTCGACCAAAATGATGTCCAAATCCATTCGGCTTGTATTTCTCGTGTAAATCCCATCGACAGGGAACTCATAAATCGAAATAGAAGGGGCCGTCATATCTAATTGGAATATCGCTTGTTGTTCCGCGGTTTGGCCCAAAAGATCCGTTGCCAACAAAGTTAAAATATGAACCCCATCAGCAATATTCGATTGCGATTGTTTTACATCGACCACGTTTGAAGTTAATAGCACTCGTGTTGCGGAGTTTATTTGGTAAGTTATATTTGCCAAATTTCCTTCGATTATGTTATAAGAGATTTCGAAGTTCCGGTTGACAAGATTTCCTAAAGGCATCATGAAATTCGTGATTTGAGGGGAACCAATATCGAAATACACCGATACATTGGCGCTCCCGACGTTCCACGCAGCATCCCTTGCAAAGACCGTGATATTATAGAATCCTTCGTGCGGTAGTGTGAAATTGAATGCATTTGAAAAGAAGCTTAAGTTCGCGATGGTGTGTCCGGTGTTGTTTTTAATTTCGGTCCATTTATACTCGAGTTGCCCGCCACCTTGTTCTGAAATTGTGCAAGAAACATTTAGATTTGAAGAGTTGATAACTTGTTTATTGAATGGTGTCGTGATATTGACAAGTGGGGCAAGACCATCGCTTAAATCAACGGTGAAATTGACGCCGGCTATATATTGAAACCCATTTCTTCCATTAACCGTAAAATGAATCCAATGTGCGCCATGAGTGAATCCGCTCATTATGAAGGTTGAATTGATAGGATTAAACACGGTCGTTTGTGTTCCTAATGAATTCATGAATGTTATTGAATGAATTCCGCCGGCATCGGTTGCATTCGGAATCCACGATACAATTGCTTCGGATCTCCAAACCTTGCTTCCATTTTCCGGGGAGATGCTGATTATTTCCGGTAAACCCGTATACGGATGCACAATAATGGAATCCGAGACGTTATATTCAAATGCAGTTCGACCCACCACTTCGATCAGATTATTAACATTCGGAGAAAGGCCGTTGATTATTGCGGATTGCGATGCATTGTAATATGTTCCTCCCACTTGCATCCCATTAAGATACACCGTGAAATGCAAACATTTATGATTCGTCCAATTCACAGTATACGAAAGGGAAGGTGAATATTGTGGTGGCTGACTGGTAATGAATACCGTCGGCGGATCCAAGTCGATAAAGAAGGTTCTGTTCACATTTGAATACATTCCGTTAACTCCCCTTGCGATAAGATTGACCCAATGTTCACCCGCGCCTTGGGATTGATATTGATAAGAGTTCGATAAAGGATTGAGAAGTTGGGGCACCGGGTGATCATCATTTTGAATCCAAAGCGCATCAAGACCTCCAGAATTGAGCGCGTCAATTGACCAGTTCACTGTAATCTCAGTACTCGGAAATAATCCTTGATTTTGCGGCTTAATCATATTTATTGTCGGTGCATCGGAATACGGCCGAATTTGAATCGTAGCATTAGCGGCATACGGATTTCCTTGAAAGGTACCGAACAACGTGATATTATTGAGCGCATTCGGCAAAAGCCCCGAAATAAGGTAGCCTGTCTCCGAATTATTGGCGGGTTGGCTTGACACCACTTCAACACCATTCAACAGTATTCGGATCCCATTAGAATCAATATTTGTTGAATTCCATTTTACCGTGTAGGTGGTATCGTTAGAGGGGCTGGGCGTGTTGGAAACAATATTGATAATCGAATCCGAGGGCGGGTAAAGAAATCCATCCGAAATGGGAAGAATCAATCTCGAAGGATATTGCGGTGCAATTACGATTGTGTTCTGTGCAATGAGATAATCGCTCGGAAGGGTGGTTGGAATAAAATTAACCGCTTTATTCGGATTTCTTAAGAAACGCGGATAATTCGAACTGGTGATTAATAATTTCACGCGATGACCGGGTTGAAACCGCCATGCTTTGCTCCATAAATCCACATCCAGCTCATATACCGTGGAGTTCGAGCCATCCATCCAATCGGTTCTATCATAGCCCAATCTTCGAGCCGCGCGAAGAATACCATCGGTGACGAGCATCTCTCGACCATCCGGAAACACATCAATCAACTTTGCTACGAAATCGGTATCTTGTCGATTTGATTTTATAAATAAACGAGCTCGGACATTGCCCGTGAATTCGTACGGTTGATTTAAAACGAGACTCGTGAATGTTATAACGTCGGAACGGCTAACGATATTTGGTAATCCATTGGAACCGCCTCGCTGATCGGTGGATCCTTGCCCGATCTTCTGATTTGAATTATCGAAAGATTTATCATAGAGATTGTTTCCGCCGTTTGTGGGGCATGGATTCGCGGGATTATAAATATACGAAATCTCTGCCATAGTTGTGCTTGGAGTGAGCGATAAAATGCCTGAATGTTGATTTGGCCCGGGTATCAAATACCAATTTTGTTGAATAGTTGGCGAAATAGGGAAAGTATTCCCGACGCGCCACGAACAAGCAAGCGGATCGATTCCATAGTACGCGGGGTCGGAATATACATAATAAGCCACACGATTTTGGCTCGACCACCAATTTTCATATGACGGCGAGCCGCGTGGCCCATTGACCAAAAAGAGCTCGGTATCAAACAATTTCTTTTCCCAATCTCCGAGCGGAGAGTCCATCGCACCATAATTCTGCCAGGGAATATCGCCAACGGGAAATCCATGTCCCATACCTGCCAAAATCAGCACTTGTTTATTGCGGATGCTCGGATTACCATAATTTGAATAGCCCAAAAAGCCTTGTAATGTGCCTTCACTGAAACAATCATCCCACCCTCCGAAATGTACCGCTGCTTGTTGAACATTCGACCAGCGATTATTGATATCAAGATTGCGGCCGGCCCACCAATCATTCTTAACAGGTTGAGCCGCAATTACATTTCGAGCAAAATTTGAACTGGGATACGGATTCGTGATTGGATTATACGCAGAGTTTCCCGAATCTTGGCCGGTCGACCACGACATTATCATGTTGTAGCGGAATTGCCCGCCTTGGAAGAAAATGTGATCGTATTGCATCGGACTTGCAACCGAGATATATTGCGCACGAAGTTCGGGAACGTTCATTCCAGCATAGGTATATTGATTAATACCAAGGGCTGAACCACCCCATGATCCGATTAGACCATTATACCACCACACGTCGCTATAACCGTTGGATTTTAGCCATTGGATGGTCATGAATCCATCAGCGTAATCGGTACCGAATAGTTCATCGGTGCCTTCTGAGTTGAACCGGCCTCGCATGTCTTGGGTTACGAAGAATGCACCAGGAAACTTTTGTTGCATCATCCAAACAGTATAATCGCTTGCATCACCCGCAATATTGTACGGACTTCTGATCAATATTGTTGGGCCCCTCCGATTTATATCGAATACAGGTTGCGGATCGTAAACAATGGTGGCCAATTTTTTTCCATCATACATTGAAACCTTTTTTGCATAGGGAGAAAACAGATCGGATAAAGGCCAACCCTCCGCATTAGGATCCGTTGCTTTGATAGGGATGGAAAATAAAATGGGTTGGATGGAAAATATCATCAAGAGAATCAACCCATAAATTTTCGTTTTCCGCATAACGGTTTTTGTTACCATACCTAGCGATCGGAGTACGCAAAATATATTTTCTAGTAAAATGTTAAATTTTCACAAAATTTTGGTGATCTCTCAGATAGTACAAGAGAAAGAGATCTTCGATTGTTCTTGTTTCGATATTGTTGAAAAAATGAAATCATTTCCTTTTTATTGCTAATTTGAATAATAAATATTAGCCTAAAATGCCCATCATGCCAATGTTTCAAGAAGATAAATTCAATTCAATTGCTGGTGGCTTTTTTTGAAGGTTATGAAAGAATTCTTGAATTTTTAATAAAGAATCCTATATATTTTATGAAGATAACCCACCACTCCAGCTCGTTCTTGTCTGATGTCGTTTAAATACTCACGGATCGTTTTGATCAAACGGGAAGTTTACTAAATATTTTTTTTTTCCAAGGAGGTTCGATTGAAATGCTCGTGAATGTAAGTCTGAAAAGTCGTTTCTATACATCCGGTCCAATATTTCCAGGAATTCATATCGTAGATCTCTTTCTTTACGACTCATCGATGTTTGCGAATGTGATGATTATTGAAGATGGAGAGAAAACATGCATTATTGATTCCGGGAATTCAAAAACGATCGGAACAATGAAAAATTATTTGTATTTTAATCAAATCTCTTTGGAAAATGTAGTAATCATTCCAACCCATCACCATTTCGACCATTCTGGAGGCATTGCATCATTAATTGACTTTTTGGAGTCGAAAAACAGCAACGTGAAGATTTGGACAACCGAAGAGATGTATCCGCTTGTTCAAAATCCCGGATCCTATCTCGATAAAGCAAAAAAAGGCTTCAAAGATACCGTGGGGGAATTAAAGCAGATTCCCGAAAAATACTTTGAGATTCAAGAAGGAGATGCTTGTATAGAATTGGGTGATGAGTTCAAAATTCGATTACTCAAGACTCCCGGACACTGTTATGACCATGTTTCTCCGCTTATAATCAATTCTTTCGAAGATAGAATATGTTTTCTCGGAGAAGCGTTCGGGATCAATTTGAAAAGCGATCTCTTTCCGATTCCAGCCAGTTCCGCCCCTGCATTCGATTCCAAGTTGTATCGCCACTCTATCAAGAAGATTTTGCAAAATAAACCGAATCTCGCTATCTTCAGCCATTTCGGCGGAATTCAAGGCGAGAAAAATATTCAGAACACCGGTGAAAACGCAATATATATGCTTGAATCGTTTCAAAATACCATACAAGAGATCTATTCCGTATCCGGAAAAACACATGAAGTGGTTCAATCGATCTATGAAAAATATGAAGACACAATTTAGCGTTTACAATTGTATACGGTTGCATGCAAGATTTGGGCTTGAAACCCCGAAAATGATATGAAGCGACCAGCCTAAAATCAATGATGTTCTTGCAAAAATAGGACTCTGTATTGAAAGCGAATGCGACCATAGAAATGTTAAAATTTCACAAAAAAAATAGTAAGTAAGTAACTATGAACAAAAAAGTGAAAGAACACCAAAACATGATTTTACGATTGCTTAGAGAACAAAAGAAAATCGATTTTGCAGACTTGGCAAAGATATGTAAAGTTCATGAAATGACCATTCGTAGAGACTGCGCATTTTTAGAACAACAAGGGTTTCTTTTGTTTAAACCGAAAGGAATTCAATATATTCCGCGCGATGCTATGCGTACTACCGGAGAACATGAACTTAAGGAGTTTGAGGCTGAACGAAGAGCGATCGCACGATATATAATAAATAAAATCATTGAAAATGGTGATTCCATTTTTCTTTCTCCAGGAATCATTCCGCTTTATGTATTGGAAGAGCTGGATTCTATAAAGCCCAAGAAATTGAATAAATTAAACATATATACAAACGCTTACGAGCTCATTGCTTATTCGTTTTCGCACTATAATAAAAATTTTCGTGTGTTTTCCTGTGGTGGAGAATTAACTCCGACCTCCAATTGTTTCTATGGAGAATTCGCATTGAACACAATGAATGCATGGAAAATCGATAAAATATTCATTGAACCGTTTGCAATCTCTCTTGAACACGGTCAAGCGCTTATCAACAACAATTTTGAAGCATCCATCCTTTCAGAGTATCTTCGAGAAAAAAATAACATTTTCCTTGTAGCAGATAACCATTGCTTTGAGAGGTTGGCCGTATTTCCTCTAATCTCTTTAAAAAATATTCGAGCGTTTATAACAAACGAGATTGATCAAGAGACGGAAAAATCACTTAAAGATTACAAAATTCATGTATTAAAATAACACATTCGGAACATGTGCAAATGGAATTTAAAATTTTTTGCGAAAAAAGGCAAGAAAAATGCAATCAATTTTGAAAATCACTTGTAGAATTGCCACATTTTAGTATCCAACATATTAAAATATATCTTTTTGGAATTTTATTGAAAACATAATCCGAATTGGTTTTTCCATTTTGATCTCGATATCAATGAAGTGTTTTCCGGGAGAAATTTTATGGGGCCCCCGATATCGCATTACTATTTCATCTCCGAGATTTATTATATAGCCGTTTAGCGGATCAAGCTCTGAATAGGGTGTCTCGATCCCTTGGTAAACCAAAGAGAAATCAGCAATATCTAATAAAATATCATCAATCTGAATTTTTACGTCTTTTTTATATTGTTCATTGTGATGTTTTACAATTTTTATTGGGGCTATGGCGTTGATCAACGAAATACTAAATGAACCATCCGAGTGGATAACAGTGCACCTTGGCCGTAATATTTTCTTCAAAATATAGGTCGGAATGGTTGTAATTTTCTGTTGTTCATCATCCGGTTCAAAGTTCTTCATAAATCAGCCCCCATTCTTGTTTTTGAATAAAAGCATAAAAGCTTTTGTGAGGGCTTCTTGAAAATTTACTTTTTACACAATGCCCATAAAATGGCTATGGAATTAGGTATTATAAATGAATAATAATAACATACGCCGCTTCAAATTAGTTTTTTTTCAAACTCTTCTTTCTTTGGAGTGATAGAACGAACGAACAACCCGGCGTCGATAAGGGTTTCGAATTCACCCGCATCAAACCAAGCGCCTTTAACCAATAATGCTTTGGCTTTCTTTTCTTTCACGTAGATGTTATTTACATCAGTGATTTCCAATTCTCCGCGCACCGAATAGCCGATTTCTGATTTCACTCGATCAATTTTTTCAAAGATATCCTTTTTATAGAAATAGAGACCGGTGACTGCCCAATTGGTTTTCGGATTTTTCGGTTTTTCCTCAATGTTAACAATATTGAACGTACTATCAACTTCTGCAATTCCGAATTGATGCGGGTTCGGAACTTGCTTCAAAAAGAGATAGCAATTGTTGAGTGTATCGGCTTCGAATTGTTGCATTTCTTCTTTGAAAGTGTTTTGAAAGATGTTATCCCCAAGAATAACTGCGATATTGTGGCCTTCTACCAGCGACCGGGTTAAATATAATGCTTCTGCAATACCGCCAGCGCCCTTTTGATAGACATATGAGATTTTAACACCGAACTCTTTCCCATCGCCTACGATTCTGACGATATCCGCTGCATGGTCACCACCTACCGTTATCACAATATCATCAATACCGGAATTCACCAGTGTTTTCAACACTTTGAAGATCATCGGCTCGTTATACACTGGAAGAAGATGTTTGTTGGTGACTTTTGTGAGCGGAAATAGCCTCGAGCCAGTTCCGCCGGAAAGAATAACTCCTTTCATGCTATGAGAATAAATGCATGTTTCAATAAATAAATTCTGTTCTCTTATTGTGCATGAAAAATTAAAACCAAAAATTATAAAAAATCCGGGAAAGTATGATTCTTAGAAGTATTTTTTTCGGGATTTGCAGAAGCGCGCAGTAGTTCCATGCTTTACATTATTATAGTGATTCTTGATATCTTATACAAATGGGGGATACAAAATGGCAGAGAAAACGGATCCATACGGAAAAATATTATTTGTTTCGGATGTGCACGGGCTTATCCCCCAATTATTTAATCTCATCTCGTTTCTTCTTTACGAGCAAAAAGAGAATATTGATTTTGTGGTAAGTTTGGGCGATTTCTGGAAAGGTCGGAACTTCAATGGCGAAGATATCGTTCGGGATCATTGGAATGACCGAGAGGTGTTTTCCAGTCTATCGCTCAATATTTTTCACATTAAAGGAAATGAGGATCAAGACATTCCGGATAATTTTTGGACAACCACGAAAAATATTTGGCTAATGCCGAACGAGAAACCATTTAAAGCGAATGGGCTTACGCTGTTTCCCGTTTATTTTACACATTATGATGAAAAACATGATATTGCAGTCGACGTCCACCAATATAATAATTCAATCGATATTTTGGCGACCCATAATCCCGCATATGGTATTCTGGATAATACCTTGCA
>CAZUTM010000097.1:11039-17172 GCA_964623665.1 uncultured archaeon | reverse complement strand
GTCACCCCTCAGAAAATTAATGAAGAAAAGCGGTGCAACCATCGTTGCACGAGAAGCAGTGAACGTTTTAATTGCAAATCTTGAAGAAACTGCAACCCTTCTCACCAAGAAAGCAATGAACTTTGCGTCACATGCAAAACGAAAGAAAATCACAAAGGATGACATGTCCCTTGCGATTAAATACATGTAAATCGAATTAAAATCGATTTCATGAAAAGAAGAGCGCGGGAGAACTCCTGCGAAACACCGACCTTGTGGCTGGGGTAAAGTCACAAATCATTCGTTTTTTCTTCCTTAAAACCTTATAAATTTGTTCATTATATATTAATTTTACAATAAATCTTTGTGGAAGATGGCATTCCCGCAGATAATCTTAATCAGTTCTTCAGGGATAACGCTTTTTTGCGATTTTCTAAAACGGAAAGGGATGCAATTAAAATGCATCTAATCCAAGATCATAATATTGGCTTGCGGAGACGTTCCGAGCAAAACCTAGATAACGAGCGGGTCATGATGCTATGACTGATATTTTTTCTGAAGTTCGGTTTAAATGCTGGAGATCCTTTGGGAATTTAGCCTTTTCGGACCGAGATCTCAAAAAATCCCGGAATACATCATAATCACTAAAGACGGGATCTTTTTATACTTTCGAACGGATATTAGTTCAGATGCGCCCCGCACGCGCCCGATCAAGAGGGAAATGAAAAAAATGAAAAACCAACCCCGAAAATCCGACCAAGGAAGCCGAAAATTTGAAAATACAAGTCTTGGTGCCCGAAAAGCTTGCCAAAAACCCGAACACGATGGCCGAAAAGCCGGAAAGGCAAGTCAACGCAAACGAAACGCGAGTAAAAAAACTGAACGTAGCGGCCGAAAATCCGACCAACGCAGAGGAAAGGCAGAAATGGCCACATCAATATTCCCGATGGAAAACATTCCGGAAGAAGAATTCAAATCCAAAAAAATTGCGGCGTTCTACCACGCGGTGGATCTCATGAAACAAGAAGGCTACGTGCTCAGAAAAGACCTGAGTGCCGTGCACGAAGATGCCGACAAACCCTTTTTCAAAGCCTCATTCTGCAAAAACGGCTGGGAACTTCGTCGGATCACCAACATCCCGGGATGGATGGTCATCATCCGCTACCAGCGCTATCGAACCAGGCAACACAACAAAGTTCGGGGCATTGAGAAATCGGCAGAGTTCGAGGTCATTGAACCAAGAAAACAACATCATTCAAAGGCCACCAAAGAAGCGGTCAAAGAGCTCTATAAAATGGGTAATACGGTCAGTCAGATTATTCGGGCCTACGAGATTCAACGCGGGATCGTGTTGAAACCCGGCACCGTTCGGAATTGGGTCAGCGAGGTTTCAAGGAAAACCAAGGAGATTGAAGTGGATATTTTCGAATTAGAGAAAGCGATGCAGAAAAAGCTAAATAAGCAAGAAAGAGAAGGGTGAATCGCAAATAATCGGGTCGTTTAGCATCCAGTGGAAACTCAAATTCAGCGGGAACTGCACATCCAGTGGAAACTCAAATTCAGCGGGAACTGCACATCCAGCGGAAACTCAAATTCAGCGGGAACTGCACATCCAGCGGAAACTGTGCAGTCAATCGCGGGTATTCTATTCTACCTTGGATACCATTCCATAATGGCCTCAATTCGTTCATTTTGAAAAGGAGTATTCTGTTGAAAGCAAAGAATATTGAATCACATCATGCCATTTCTCATCAAGATTTTGCACATAATCTCGACAGATGCCTTCGCGTTTGAACTCAAATTTTTCGAACAACCGAATCGAGGCCTCGTTTTCCGGAAAAATATGCGCTTCTAAGCGGTGTAAACCCAGAATATCAAAGGCGTATTCAATCATCTTTCTCAAGATCCTTGTCCCATAGCCTTGACCCCAATATTGTGAATCGATGAAAATTCCAATCTCCGCTCGGCTGTAGTACCATCGTATATTGTATAAATTTACCATTCCAATAATCGTATTATTCAAAATGATACTGTATGAAAGACCGACACCCGCACTCCAATCCATGATGGAAAATTTGATAGTTCGCTTAATATCATCTTCACTTTCGGGAATTTCAATCGATAGATATTGAATAACACGTTTGTCGTTTAAAATTCTAAAAATGTCTTTGTGATCGTGATGACTGACTTTTCGCAAGACCATGGTGTCATTTAAATGGAGTGGAATGCTGAGTTGTGTCAAAATGTCCATACATTCATCAATGAAGTAAAGCCTAAATGATTTGTGATACAAAATGGTATGTGGAAAAAAGTTTAAAATTCTTTGAAAAAACATATTCGGAGGGCCTTATAGCACAAAACAAGAAGAAAATTGACGAAAACTGGACTGTTGTTCTTTTAATTATTACAACGTTAATATTATATTTACTTTCTTTTCAAAATCATCTCAATCTCGGATATTTTTCGATATTATTTTTTATTCATCTCGGGATCCTTCTCAAAACCAGATTTAACGAGACAAATCCCCGCTTGCCCCTTTTATTTTTCAGGCATTATGAAAGTATGATTTGTTATTTCCTTCCATTTCTTTATATCGCTTATATATTAACGATCCTAACCGAATATGCCAAAGGGAATAGTACTGAAATTGCCTTAATTTTTGTGAAATTTGCGCTGATTATTTATTTTTGGGTGCTGTTTTCTTCGATTCCTTTTTTGGGCATCTATTTTTCGGTGTCAATCCTCACTCATATTGTTGGTATTACGATTCGATTTTTTCCGGGATACGATCCTCCCGTTGTGTTGTATTTTTTCTTCTTTTTGCAGTTTCTTTGGGGCTTGGGGTATTGGTATTCGCACACCCATTTTATGATACGAATGATCAGAAAGAAAGAAGATCTCGGAATTCTAAATAATAATGGAAGAGGGCTTGCCGTACTTCTAACGGCTATTTATAATATTATCGGAATTTGGATTCTGTTCAACGAACAGCAAGTGTTTTCAATGATAAAAACCTCGCTTCTTTAATGCCCTTTTTTTGAAAGGTTCGTGAAGTAAAATATATATATCTGTTATTTTGCATAAAGAAATATGCAACATGAAATAAAAGAGCCCGGTCCTTTGTTAAATAAGGATGGGACATTGGCCCAGCAAGGCTACGCCCGCAACCTCATTTTGGATTATAATAAAGAAAATATTGCGCACGTCGTTCTGCGAATTAAAGAATGGGATTATTATGCAATCCTTGCGGATGATTATGGGATTTGCTTTACGATTTCCGAAATGGGCATCATGACGCTATTCAATGCGGTTTGGCTCGATTTTAAAGCGAAAACATTTTCTTCATCAGACCAAATGTATCTGCTCACTCGAGGAAAAACTAATATGCCCCGAACATCCGAAACCGGGGATATAATTCACGAAGATAAAAAATTGAAAGTTAAATATCTGCGAACTCCAGGAAAGCGACAAATAATTTGGGACTTTCCCGCTTTCATGAACGGAAAGGGGCTGAAATGTGATCTTGTGTTGGAACAGCCACCCGAAATGGAAAGTATGGTGATTGCAACCTCGTGGAAAGAAAAGCGCACGGCCTTTTACTATAACCAAAAAGTTAATTGCATGCCTGCGAGCGGGTGGGTGAAAATCGGAGACCAAGAGTTTAAATTTGGAAAAGAAAATCATGCGTTGGCAGTCTTGGATTGGGGCAGAGGCGTTTGGACTTATAAAAATCGGTGGTATTGGGGTTCGTTGTCCGGTTATGTGAATGGCCATCTCATCGGCTGGAACATCGGATACGGATTTTCTGACCGAACACCGGCTTCTGAAAATATGGTGTTTTATGATGGAAAAGCCCATAAATTGGAAGACGTATGGTTTCATATTCCCGAAAAGAACGGAAAGCGCCAGTATATGGAACCGTGGAAGTTTACGAGCTCTGACGGTCGATTTGAAATGGAGTTTCAGCCGATAATCGATCGAAATGCTGATGTGAATCTTCTCATTTTCCGTTCGATTCAGCATCAAGTGTTTGGCTACTTTTCGGGATTCGTTATTTTGGATGATGGTCGAAAGATTGAAATAAAAAACATGCTTGGATTTGCAGAAGATGTGTATAATCGCTGGTAAATTAAAGAAACAATAAAACCCCAATTGGAGCGAATCGCATCGAAACAAACTTGCAAATGAATCAAAACGAACATGCAAACGAATAAAAAAGCCGAATGAAGAAGCACGTAAAACAAACAATCGAACGACAAACGCCATTCCAATAAAAAACAAAATTAAAATTTGTAATTGAGATCACAATCTTTTTTTGCATTTTTCCATTTTTTTGGAATTATGGTTAAAGCAATCGCCAAAAGAAGGCATTTTTTGATTGCTGTTGTGTGTATCGCGTTTTTTATTCAATTAACCCCAATCGGGAAATCGGTTCCGAGCTCACTCAACGTTCTCTATGTTGGAATCAATCATCCGGATTGGAAAGATAGACCGGTTAAGGCAGCAATCGAACTTGATAAAACATTCAACCTAACTCTTGCGGAGACTTCCGATGAATTTCTAACTACGGATCTTTCGACAATTAAGGTGATCGTGATTCAAGATATCGTGCTTTCCGACATTGCAATTCAAAAATTAAAGGTATGGGTTCAAACCGGAAATTCATTAATTATCTTTTGTGGTCCGCGCACGGCTTCGAATAGCGCAATTTTTCTCGAACTCGAGGTGGTCTCGCAGCTCAATGGCCAAAATGTTCGGAGTTCGGATTCCAACGCAGTTCCTTTGCTAAACGATAATGTTACTTCCCCGATCACAAGCGGGATCGATTGGAAAGCGATGCCGGACTTTAAAAATTACACCATTTTTGAGAATGTTTCGAGCGATGTCGTTACATTGGTGCAAAAGCAGTCCCGAGAAGATTCGGAGCGAAACGTTGATGATCCGCTTGTATTTTACAAAAATTTGGGAACTGGAAGAATTTTGGTCTATTCTCCTTGGGTGGAAAATGGATTTGATATAGAGTTTCGCAGTTCTGCGTTCTTTAATTATCTTGTATATTCTGCAATAATTACACGAGCAGGGTTGGATTCTGAAAAGCTTAGCTTTCGGGATTGGGAATATGCGCCCGTTCCGCACCTAAGACAACAAATCATATCGATGATTTTAATAGCTAGCACGGTAATATTCTCAATTTGGTTTACTCGACGGGCAAGAGAAAAATCTAAAATTCCGCTGGATGCCGAAGCGTTGAAATTCGGCACCAACAATGAACGAAAACAAAAACGAAACGCTGACCAAGGAGAAGGAGAAGGACAAGAAAAAGAAAAAGAGCAAGAAAAAGAGAAAGAGAAAGAGCAAAAGAAACAACAAGAGAAATCCGAACGAGAAAAGGGGTGGGACACGATAGGTCTTCACAAACAGATCTCCGGATTCTTCAATTCACTGTTCACCGCCGTATTGGTGGCCGGTCCTCAAATCGTGCTTCTCTTGTTTATCTATCCCCGTTTCATTATGCCGTTTCCTCAGGCTGCCGGGGTCTATTCGTTGGTGAACGATATTTTTGCTGCGATATGGCTGTTTTTAGATGTCGGCACCTCAATTGCGTTGGTGACTTTCTTTTCGGCGCATCGAATCGAGCGGCCCGAGAAAGCAGTTCACTATATCCAGATTTTCGTATTTTGGCAATTACTTTCGGGAATTTGCCAGTTTTCGGTGATCGGAGGCTTAAGTCTGTTTTATTTTCCGACCGTTGAAAAGTATTCCTACCTTTCGTATCATTTCTTGATACATTCAATGATCCAATTTCCCGGCTTTCTATCTGTTATGGTTTTGACTTTGAGGGCTCTTCAAAGGAGCGATCTGGAGCAAATCTCCATTCTTTTGGTAAATTTCGTGTTCAAGCTCGGAGTAGCATTCCTCTGTATCTTGCTCTTCAGATGGGTGTTTCGTGATTCCGTTGTTTATGGTGAAATATTCGGCGCCATCATTGGATTGAACATCGGAGCATGGGTAGGGAATTTTGCAGACTTTGGGTTCTCATATTTCCTCTTCAGAAAGGCGGGCTACAACGGAAAATTCATTTTCCGGTGGGATTTCAGCAAAGAAGAATTCATAGAAGTGATGAAATACGGGATTCGCTTGGTATTAGGTAACG
>CAZUTM010000097.1:10806-11029 GCA_964623665.1 uncultured archaeon | reverse complement strand
CCGGCAGTACAAACGCTTCAAGCTTTAGTTATTACGGTGTATGTTTTTGATTATGGAAGCGAAATCGGCTATTATAATTTGGCACTCCAGATAGGAACTATTATTGGATTGGTGGGTATGTTCACCGATTCATTGCAAGCACCGATTGCGGAGGCGTGGGAGTATAAAGTCGCGCATGGAAAAGAGAAGTATTTAGAGCGAGTATTTGTGTCTTCCTATAAAT
>CAZUTM010000097.1:6228-10796 GCA_964623665.1 uncultured archaeon | reverse complement strand
GGGTGAATGTTCTGAATTTCTTCTTGAGTTCGAGCTTAGCAGTAATAGGTGCAAGACTGATCATAGGGTTCTCCGGGCCGACTTGGGCTCGGGCGGCGTTCTTCTTCATTCCGGTGTTAATCTTCCAATTTTTGGGGCCATATTCATGGATTGGGGACAAGTTTCTCCTTGGATGCAAAATGCCAACCACAATTATGTGGATATGGATAGCAGAACAAGGGATTCGGGCAATAGGTCTTCTAATATTGGTGCCGATCTATGGAATGGCCGGAGTTTTGTATGCGTATATACCCGGATTATTAACTAAAAATATTGCGCTTTTATTTATTATCAGGAAAAAGATAACGAAACCAAAGATGTACTTTTGGCAAACGTGGATCGCACCTGCTATCGCTGCACTTTTAAACTGGTTCTTATTGGAATCCTTTGCAAAGTGGTTCTGGAAGATGGATTTAATAACAAGCATCGGACTCTTCTTCTTCGCGGTCCTCGGATTCATAAATCTCTATGGGTTCCTATTGGGCTTCTTTGGCGCTTGGGATGAAAATGAAATGAAAGAATTGGAGTTTGCCTTAAAAATCGGGCACAAGGCTATCAATTATTTCATATTCTTTGTGTACCATTCCGCAAGACTCGCCTACATCGTTAAGAGTCCGTTTATTGGAAAATCAAAGATAGATATTTGGGAACAAGCGCAAATGGAAATGGAACAATTGCAACTAATGAAGAAGAAATTAACGATATAAAAAAAGGTTCGTTAAATTGCTTTATTAATTTTTTTCGCTGAATACCCACATCTTATACGGAACATGGAATAGGTTTTGAAGGGAAACGTTTTTTGAAACGATTTTTTTATGTTTATTCAAATTTTCGCTCGTAGATAATTCTTCCACCCCATTCAATCGCTTGAATGTGCAATTTGTGGCCATCGACTTTGATATAGAGCAATTCATGGGTGAGTTTTCCGAATTCTTGGTATCTTTTGACTGCTTCATCATTTCTAAATCGATCTTCGGGGTATCGACCCTCAGGCATATTTTCTTTGGCTACTACCACTCGACCGTGCCAACGATATGGAGTAGAGGAGTACCACCTTAAAACATTATAATCACATCTTCCTCCGCCTCCGCCGTTCACGATAAAAGCGGTTCCGTGAGGTTTATTAATATCGGGATTGAAGAAGGCTTCAAAGAGATGAGAGTGTCCGGTGAGTACCAATTTAATCTTATATTTGTCGATAAGCTCCAGAAATATCTTTTCCAAATCTGGGTCGCAGCCGAAATCGCCGGTTGTATAAATCGCGTTGTGCATCACAAGAACGCGGTGTATAACTGACTCGGGGACTTCTTCTAATCGAGCCCGCAGCCATTCAATTTGTTTCTCATTTGGAATTCGGGTTTGTTTTCCCGCGTTATAAATATCCATCATGAAAAACACGATATTTCCGTAATAGAAGTGATAGAAATACCCGAATTCTTTGTTCGGATATTTATATGGAAATAGTTCACCCCATTCTTTGGCAGATTTGGGAAGTTCTCCATCGTGGTTTCCGGGAATGGCTTGAAATGGAAGGAAAGGGGTTACCGAACCAAGCTGCCCGAAAAATGTCCGCCAATGGGTAAGAATTCGAGCGTCAGATACATTGTCGCCCGAGCTAACTATGAATTGAACATCATGATGATGGCCCGTAAGACGTTTGATTATTTTCACGGTCTCTTGAATTGGGGCCCCAGAAGCGTGCATATCGGATACGGCCACAAATTCAAATTTATTATTTGAGCCTTTCGGTAAAGCGGTTTTGAAGCAAAAGATTCTGCGATCTCTTGTGAAATACGGATCTCCGAAAAATGTGAATACAAAACGTCTTGGAATTCGATAATAATAATGGGTGTCGGGCTGTAAATCTTTAAGTTCGATGTAGCAGATACGGGGTGTGATATGCAATTTGCATAATTTGTTCACTAAATTGGTTTCATCTGTACCGATTTTGATGAGTTGGGCAATTTGATCTTCAAATTCCATCGGATAGTCCGGATACGCCGCGGCGCGAAGGCCATTGCCCCAAGCGATGATCATTTGCGTCGATGGATCTTCACCGAAGAGAAGAAAAGGCCCAAAATAGCGATTCCACCGATGCCGCATTCGCATCAGCCAATTTTCGCCTACCACAATGAAGAGAGTAATTACAGTAAATGCGAATAGGCTTAGCATCACCATTGCCAAGATTTGATTAAAGCGATAGAAGAAGCCTTGATAAATCTCATCCGAAATAAAAATCTGGAACGCTTGGATATAAAAGCTTAGCGCTGAAATCGCACAGATAGGAACTGCGATAATCGTGAACCATTTTGTTACTCTGTATTTCCAGATATAACCCCAATTGCGATACAAGAGATGGAGCGCTAGTGCGGTAATACTTGAAGCCAAAGCAAAATAGAGGATCGCCCAATAGATCTCGAAAGCCATATAGATTTCACTTAGATAAATATGGTATTATTCGCTTTTAACTTATGCGATTATTTTTATGAAAAATACGGGAAAAATCAAGGCTCTATTTGATTGTTTAGTGAAATCTTTGATCCTCAATTATTTTTTAGATAATAACGCAAGCCTAATATCTTGTGCACAAATTCTTTCTCTTCTTGATATTTATTTTGGAGTTCTTCAACTTCATATATGTGTATGGCATTCAAGTCTTCTTCGCATGAATTTTGAACGATTTCTGAACATATGGGGTTTCCGAGCAATATTTGGGTGCCGGGCATGGGATAATCTCGAAATCCATATCCACCGATATCCGAGAATACCGAGAAGCGAACCGGGCTGAAAAATCGAAAGATGCACCATCTAAAGGCTCCATCGAACGCAGATCGGATTCGAGATTTCGCGTCTTCTCTAAATAATTGATGCGGAAATTCACGCTGAGAAATTAATTGAAGATCTAAATCGATCAAATTGATTCCGGTGGCGGTTTCAAATAACTCGATGCAGTTTGCATCGATATAAGGCCGAATTCCGATTAATATATCGGGTGTCATGCTCTCTTTCAATAACTCTTTCTCTTTTATGGTAAATATAAACTCAACGATTCCGACCAAGGAATAATCGGTTGCAATTTCACGAATTTTGATAAATTGAGGAATATTATCATCTTCTTTTGAAATTTGAAGTGTAGATTTGATGATCGGAAATGGTTTTTCGATTTCATAGATCTCAATTGTCTTCATGAGAACTTCGATGGTATCTTCAACCATTGCGCAGACATAAGTTAGTCGATATTTTGATTCATCCATGATGCATCCTTCTTTCATTAATGATGAGTTGAATGTTTGGAACTCCGGGATTTTTGAGGGAACCACCTTAACGACGATATTCTCAAGATCTTGAATCGCAGACCATAGTTCAACGGAATTAAAGAAATAAGAATCCGGATATATATAATCAAATTTTCGATTCAACAAATTAACGATAAAATCATTATAAATTTCTTGAATTCTGCTTTTCAATTTGGAAGAATCGAAGTTGTTACAATCCGAGATGGGTGCTAATAGAGTTTGAAGCGTGAGCGTATCTGAATCAAGCAATTCAGCACAGCAATCCGCCGTTTTTTTCAAATCAAAGGGACAAAATCCATCAATACATATCGTTCTCATTCCGGCCCATTTAGCAGAGATCTGCAGTGATCGGGTGAATAGACCGATGAGTAGAATTGATTTTCCATGAAAATTGTCGGAGATATCGGCCCGATTTACCCCGATTTGTTTGGGAAGACGGCAAGCCATGGGATAAATTGTGTTAATACCGCACCAGTTTAAATCTTTTCTCAACTGAGAATAAAATAAGGATCTGCGAGCAATCATAAGATTTATTTTCGCGCTCTCGTTTTATGATTAAACGAAAGGAGATTCACCAACGCATGAATATTCTTTTATGGATAATTGTTGTTCTTTCGATGTTTCTTGCATTCAGTATCGGAAGCCAAGACCAGACCTTTGCAACCGCAATCGGTTCCGGATCCTTAAAAACGAAACAAGCAGTAATCGTTGGCGCAATTTTGGCATTTTTCGGAACCGTGTTGCTATCCTCTGCCGTAGGAAAAACCATTGGAAAAAGTCTTTTAGGGCCTGCTGTGCAATATACGCTCCCTTTAGTAATTTCTATAATTTTTAGTACCGGACTGTGGATTATATTTTCTTCTCTTAGGGGAATCCCTATTTCAACGACACACACCGTTGTGGGGTCTATATTCGGCATCGGAATCGTTCATTCTTTCCTCTTTCAAACCTCGTTTCTGGATGCCATTAATTGGGTGGGAATCGGCCGCGTTGCATTGGGTTGGGTGCTTTCTCCGCTATTCGGCTTTATTGGCGCCGCGCTAATCACTTACAGCGTAAAAAAAGCGATGAAGAAATTCAACACCGGCCTCGCAAAGCTGGAAAGAAACGAAAAGATATTTGTAAAGGCAATTCTTATTTTCACATGTTTAAACCAAATCAGCAAAGCGGGCAACGATTCTGCTAATGCACTGGGCATTCTGATCAGTTTGACTCAAACGGGTCAATTTTCCG
>CAZUTM010000097.1:0-6204 GCA_964623665.1 uncultured archaeon | reverse complement strand
TTGTTGTGGCACTTTGCTACATGGTGGGCTTATTTTTGATTGCACGAAGGGTGATAGAAAATGTTGGATACTCCACCGGGGAACTTCGTCCGAGCGAAGCGGTCTCCGTAGAAGCATCTTCTTCAATTGTGATGTTTGTATGTACGCTCTTGGGCCTCCCGGTGTCCGGAACGCATATTGCAGTCTTTTCCTTGTTCGGGAATGCCCGAGTTCGCGGCGAACAGCCCGATAGAAAATCGCTTGTTAAAATGGTGATCATGTGGATTATCACATTCCCCGTTGCTGCAATTGTTGCAGGCTTTGTGTATTTTATTGTTGTTCGAACGTTAGCGGTTTTTGCATAATCGCTTTGTACATTTCCTTTTTTGTCATCCGCACCACCCGTTTACCTTCGCAATTCATTCAACAGATAATAGCCTCATATTGTTTGAAATTGCTTCAAAAGACGAGTTATACAAAGCTTTTATTTAACATTTTCCTATTGGGAACATGGAAATTTTCGAAGCCAAAAATATGGAACAACTCGTGGACCTTATATCAAAGAATAAGGTAAATGTTCTCGAATTTTTCTCGGATACATGTGCCCCGTGCCATCAGTTGGAAAAAATTATGCGAGAAAATGTGATGACCAAGCTTCAGCATCCCGAATGTGTCGGGTTCTTGAAGATAAATATCGATACATTCAAAGAACTTGCGGAGGATTTCGGTGTGTTGAGTGTACCCACCGTTATGTTTTATTTTTGCGGAAACCGGGTGATATTTGATGCGGATTCAAAAAAAATGGATAGGATCCAAGGTCTAATTCCGAATATTGGTGCCGTCATCCTTAATTTTGTAAATACACTATCCGATATGCCTTCAACAGGAGATTCTTGCCAATCATGTGGCAATTGCGAAAAAAAATGTTAATAATTAAGCAGAAAGAATTCAAACGAATTGCAGGCCTAATCTCAAAAATTCCGCTCAAATTCGTGCGAAAACAAAAGAGCCAACGTGATAAGCGCATAAAACAAATAATATACAAAGCTCATCTTCCCGTCTCCAATCGCAATAACTCCGGCACTTGCAACCATAAAATTTACAAGATGCAATTTGGTGTACAACGAATTCACTTGGAATTTTTTTACCTCATCTGAACCAAAAAGAGCAGCGCGCTTTTTCCTTGCAATTATTTGTCCGGAAATCAGCATAGCTAAGCCAAAGACCATAATGAAAATGCGTTCGGGGGGAAAATATTCATTATCCAAGGATTCAAAGGATTGAAATCCAAAATAGACTAAAAGGGCTTTTGATGCTCCCATGATTGTATAAATACAAAGGATGATGAAGCCGGTTTGGAAGAGTCTCCGATTTGTCTTTAAAATAGAACTATCTCTTTCATTATTTACCGTATCGGTCTTGGGACGATCCGATTGATCGGATTGATGTTTATCTTGTATATTCGCTTTGATTACATTTTCAAGGAAAATAAAGTATAGAATGGCGATTCCAAGCCCTCCAAAGCAGCCGACCGTGATTTCCCACTGTTTCCACCAACTCCACTGAAAGTCCGTGTAATTCGGCATGTGAAACCAAAGCGATCCCAACGGAAACCCTATTGCATAAGCAGCGATGAGAATCAATGAATACGCGATCTCCCTCTTATTTTCCCTAAAGAATTCCGGAATATATCCGCATAAAAATGCGCCCATTAACCCGCCCATACTATTAGCAGTATCTGCGGTGCGAATACATTGAATACATACATCATAATTATATAAATCTTGAGAATACAACGGATAAAACACAGCGGGATTAAGAGCAACGATGTAATATCCGATATAATAGCCAAAGATAATCAATATCAATCTGGTAAGCCAATATTTCGTTGGTTTTGCGGTATTCATAGACCATAAGAGCCCGATTGCGGCAAAACCCCCCCATATAACACCTACCAAAAATAAGTTGAAATATCCGATAGCGGGATCGATGGGAACAAAATTGTCCCAGCCCGAAATGCGGAATTGGCCGCGTATCCACGAAATCATCTGGCCGTAGCCATTCATTCCGCCGAACCCGATCCCCAATCCAATGAGAATCGCTTGTCTTCGAAAATCGATGCCTCTCCGCATCCCAAGATAAACAAAGAGCATGGCTAACCATAACCCGGCAAGCATTGCACCCGCGGTTCCGCCCCATCCTCCGGTTCCGCGAATCGCCCAGCCAAAGCCTCCGCAAAGAATAAATAATATGAGAGGTATTATTTTCTCATGTAAAATTCTCTGTTTCTCGGAGATCCGCGCAATCCTTTTAAGATAATGGTCAAGCGTATCACGATCAACAACTGAAAGCATATTTCTAACAAAACGAAATTATTTTAGAAGCTTATTATAACTGCAAAAAAATCGTTGAAAGAAAAATCGGAGGGATAACGGGGCATTCACGCAGAATATCCACTGCATATACAGAACGTGGATTATCACGTTCACGGAAGCTTTTTTTGCGGCTTTTTATGTTTGTCGATATCACGTTTTCAAACACTTTCCACGCAACTACAAACCGAGATTCCATATTGCTTTTATATAAGCATCTCTAAATACTATATATGCGGAAATATATAACCAAAATCCGGAGCTTTCTGGAAATAAAGCATCCAAAATGCACCGCTTGCAACCGTCGAATCGGGATTCTTGACCGGCCCGAGCGATGTTCGTTGTGTGATAAAGCAATCTGTTCTTCATGTATCGTTAATGAGAGATTCTGCGAAACGTGTGCGAATAAAATGCCGAAATATTACCGCGAGCGATATTTATCTCTGAATTGGCTTTCTGTATTATTTTGGTTGTTTATCGGATTTTCGATGATGGGGCTTGCATGGTGGCTTTATCCCGGTTGGCTTTTGGAAGGGATTCTTGCAAATGTTATTGCCCTTATATTTCCTTTAATTGTGCTCTTTACCGGGCTATTTATTGCATTAATCGCACCTTTAGTTCCGAAACCCGGGACCTGGCTTTTTTATTATCGAATGAAAAACGATGAATTCAGAGATCGGTTGATAGAAAAAATTGAAGGTCGTTCTGCGGAAAAGGGATTCAATTTTTCGCGGTTTCTCTTCAATATTAAAGAAAAAATCATTGAATGGCAAAAAAAAACGAAATTTATTTCGGTGTATATATTGGGCCTTCTTTTAAATCTGTTGGTGTTTGGAGCACTAGTTGTTTATTTCAATGCAGAAGAAGTATTTGCCGATACATATGCTTCAAACTTTGCCGGCTACATCTTTTTATTTTCCGTAGTTGTGAATTTTCTAACTATTTTCCTTGCTGCGGCCTTTTATTCAAAGAAATCTAAAAACAATATCTTAAATCGCTTAATAATTGAGTTTCTTTCATGGGCATATGCGTTTATTTTTCCGTTGGGGTTTGTCGGACTCATATTCGGAATTATCATTCAATTTCAATATCTCCCCGCATTAGCCACAGATGCAGGAGTGGCTCTTATTGAAGGATCCCAAGCCCTTTTTAGAATTTCAACGCTTTTGATTTCCGTTCTTCAATTATTTCTATTATTCAAGAAACCGGATTTAGATTGGAAAAAGAACAATGAGAGCAAACCCGAATTTAAAATCACCTTTATCCGAAGCACGTATTCAAAAATGCGATGGTTGGTTGCTGGATTCTTTGTTCTTATGGTGATCATAGCCTATATTCTCAGTGTTTTGGTCATAATCATTGATCCCTTCTATGTATTCAATATAACGGGTTATGTGATGAATTTCGTGTATTTATTCTTCATTTTTGGTGCCATGAAATTGGTGCGTTACAAACATTGGGTGAAAGGAAAAATAAGGATTTCAAACGATGTTGTGGCAAAAATCGGCGCGGCAATTTTGATTTTGAATATTATTCCCACGATGGCCACAATTCAAGCAACAAATTCCGATTTAGATTCGCAATTTGCAGAGGTGTTCGGTGAAGACTGGGAACTCAAGATTGAGGGAAGCGGGATCCCGACGAGAAGATTGGCTTATTCCAGTTGGGATGCCTATTTCGGGTATTCAAGAGTTCCTTCGAATGCCTATTACGGTTTGACATATACTACGGATCACCCACGGTATGTAATTGATCCAATTTCAGGCGTCCTTGTTTCAAATGGCTCGGTGAAAAACACCAATATCACACATGAATTTAAATTTGATTTATATCTTCCCGCTGGCAGAGAAAATGAATATTTCCCGGTGAATTTGACTCCCGGAGACGGACATTCAAAAAAATATCCTCTTGTTCTTATGATTCACGGACTGGGCACCGATAGAGGAACGATGAATGCGAACGTATCTTCCCAAATCCTTGCAAATTTAGGCTATGCTGTTTGTGATATTTCATATGGAGATGTCGGTGCCTATAACGCATCGGATACCAATTCTACTTTAGAAAAAGGGTATGATGTTCCGGATATGATCTTTCAAATAGCAAGATTCCTTCAATATATCGAAAACAATTCGGATTATTATCATGTTGATGTATCGAGAACATCTGTGGTCGGAAGAAGTTGGGGTGGCTTTTTATCTTTAATTTTGTCTTATGGCTATCAACATCCCTTCTTTGCCGGAAACTATTCCTCGACCCTTAACATAAGTTCGGTTATTGTGTTTTATCCGGCTTCCAAAGTAATGAGTGTAGGTGATAAAATCTTTGAGATAGGCGACATGTTTGATCTGATTAGTAAAAAGACCCCCATTTTCCGCGGCTCGAGCGAAAATCAATCCGCGAATTTCAATCCGCAATGGATTTATTTTGATCCACTAACATTGAGTTCCAAGCAATTTGGAGTGTCCAAATTACCCAATACGCTCATCTTTCATGGCACTCACGATATGATCGTTCCGCCCGGCTGGTCTCGCGATTTTGAAGCTCATTTAAAAAGAGAAAATCGAACTGTGATTGCTGGATATTATCCGTTTGGGTGCCATGGCTTTGATGGCTTGCCTTGGAGCCATTATGGTCAATCTACACTTTATTACTTGACCCGCTTCATTCAACTATCAAATATATAATCCCTTTTATTGTTCTCAACTATGCAGATCTTTTTTTATTTCACATTTTAATTTTATTCCGCCCGCGAAATGAGTTAAAAA
Organism: uncultured archaeon; assembly: GCA_964623665.1. Lineage (GTDB taxonomy): Archaea > Asgardarchaeota > Lokiarchaeia > Sigyniarchaeales > Promethearchaeaceae > CAZUTM01. Next base: position 1,088 of record CAZUTM010000097.1, on the reverse strand, counting down.
ATGATGCCAATGGGGGGATTTGAGCCCCCGATCGACGGATCTTCAGTCCGGCGCCTTCCCACTAGGCCACATTGGCGAATCGTTTCAAGATCGGCCAGTAAATACCCTACTAGGCCACATGGATAACTAAATCCATGCTTGAGATAATTAACTAAGTATTTACTGGTTTTTAAAAGCTTCTTTCTTTCGAAGTAAAACCTTTTAAATTTCAAAATTATATTAATACACAAATCATTCGATTTCGAGTCTTGCATGCATCGCTTGAATGAGATCCGCTGGTGGACGTACATGCTATTCGGTATTATTATCTTCTTAATTTGTGTGTTATATATCTGCATAATCGACCAAAATGTCAAAATAGTTGCAAGATCGATCTTCAAACAGTTATATATTCCGATTTTGATTAAAAATTCGCTATATTTGTCAATATCGTTGTATTATTTATATCTTCTTTTCTTTTCAAATAACGAATTTGCATGGAATCTTCTTTACGTTTTAATTTTCATATCATACATGGTAGTTGTTCTTTATTTTAATATCTATTCCCCAAAATTTTTACATAATGGAATACAAATGATTAATTATTTGTTATTCTTGATTTTTTTAATGTTAACCTTTCAATCCTCGCATTTTAAGCCTGTTGAGATAAATATTTTCGGATATGTTTATTTTTCAGGATTTTTTTTGGAGCGATATTATTTTCTGTTTTATCTTCTTATTGGCCTTTATATGTCAACCCATATAATTATCCGCGCGCAAAATGTCTATGAAAGGGAGCAATCCGATTATGAACTTTTTTTATTTTACCGACGCGTGTTATTTTTCATTTCAATCTTATTCCTTTTAGAGGTTGGTTTGTATTTTGCTCTTTCAAATATAGATTTATTTTTATCGCTTCAACCCATAATTAACATGTATCTTCTTCATGTCATCAATTATATAACCGATTTCTCTGAAAAGGATTATTATTTCAACAACATCATCTCGATTGAGATATTTCATAAAAATTCTCAACAGATATCATTTATTCCATTAAACCAAAAGTGTGAAGAACAAAGATCCTTGAATGATGATGAAGCAAAGTGGAT
>CAZUTM010000096.1:0-17663 GCA_964623665.1 uncultured archaeon | reverse complement strand
TAATTTTTGTATTTTGTAGCGGGGTATTTTTGTAATACTGAGATAAAACATATAATGCTGCGATTCCGGATGCATTGTCTAATGTCCCAAAGCTCGATTCGGTTAATCCATTGAATAAAAGTGGAATGCTGCAAATAATAACGAGAGATGCACCGATGAGCCCTAAAATATGGATTTCTGAAGGCATTCGGTTGAAAAATAATACAAAGATCCCGCATATTGAAAAACTTATTACCATTAGAAGTAACCCGATTGCTCCAATGGTGAAGAATGCGCTTCTCTGCACCGTGGTGAGAGGTTGCCCTTTGGTATCATGATGGGCCATAAAAATGATTGTTTTTTGCGGAGGCTCATTAATTGCGTTCGTTTCGTAGATAAAGTTGCATGTATTAATTTTTTTACCGACTATTTTTAGCGATTTTCCGCCGCTGGCTGCAGATGCTCCGATTCCGGCGATTACAAGTGCAAAGACTGAAATAATTAGATTGATGACCGGATTTGAAAAAGACAAATAAACCATTAAGAAAGTTAAAGCAATAGCAACACCCATCATTCCTTGCAGCAAAGTAGCAATCCAAAATTTCGTAGCCTCGAAACAATCCTCGACCAAATGGATTCCTCGATTTGAAAATTTCTCAGAAATGATTTTTTCTGCCTTTTTTGCATTTTCGGAACCGGCCAAACGCGAGAAACAGAGAGATTCAATTATATCATCCACATCATGTTTCGCTTTTTCCCAATTTTCTAGCATAGCTTCCACTTACTTTCAAAGCGTTTAAAATTTTTTGCATCGCTTTGCAATAAAATTAAAGCAAAATGATTAATAATTTTCCGCCATTTTTTTAATAATGGACCTTTTTGGGACAACCGGAATAAGAAAAATTTTCTCACCGTTTGATAAAGGAACGGAATCGTTCACTCCGATAATGGCATACAAAATAGGCTTGGCTATCGGAACATATTCAGATAGCGGAAGCGTCGTGGTGGGTAGAGATTGCCGAGTCGCGGCTGTACCAATTGAATTGGCATTATGTTCGGGGTTAGTCTCCTCGGGATGTACGGTAAAAACCATAGGAATCGTTACGACGCCTACGTTATCGATATCTGTCCAATTACTGGATTGCGATATCGGAATCATGATAACCGCATCCCATAATACACCGGAGTATATCGGAATTAAACTCTGGAACAAAAACGGCTTGGGCTTCGATCATGAACAAGAAGAAATCATTGAGAATATCTACGATTCCGAAAAATTCAAGAAAATTACATGGAAAGAAATTGGCTCGATTACTGAAATTCATGATATCAACAAAATGCACGTGAATTGGATATTTGAGAAACTCGCCATAAACGGGAATCATAAAAACTCGGTTAAGCGCAATATTTCGGTCATCGTGGATCCCGGCAATGGTTCCGCATGCGAAATTGCGCCGATGTTATTGAATAAGTTGGGCTGTAAATTTATTACGCTGAATAGCCAACCGGATGGCTCATTCCCCGGAAGATTGTCCGAACCGAACTCGAAAAATCTCCGGATGCTGAGCACATTTGTTCAAGCATCTAAAGATGTTGAGATGGGCATAGCGCTTGATGGAGATGCAGACCGTGTAGTATTTATTGATGGAGAGGGGAATCTAATAGAACCGATTCGATTTTTAACCTTTATTGCCAAAGAATATCTTAGATTATACCCTCCAAAAAGTTTTGAGAAGCCGAGGCTATTTACACCCATAAATTCTTCTCGAGTCATTGATTTTGTTCTTGACAAGCTAGATGTCAAGGTAAATAGAACCGCGGTCGGAGATGTTAATGTTGCTCAGGAATTGGCACGAAATGGAGGGTTTTTGGGCGGTGAAAATGCCGGCACATTCATTTGGCCGAAATTCCATCTTGGACCGGATTCATTACTCACCATCTCGTTGTTGATTCTCATCCTACAAAAATCGGAAAAAACCTTTACAGAACTGATCAATGAAATTCCAATTTTCCCGTATCTGAATTCAAAACATCAATTGAAATCGGATTCGGACTTTCATAAAAGTCAATACGAAATTATCCGGCAAAAGATGGTTCAGAGATTGAATGAGAAGGGCTACAAATCCATTTCGGTTTCAGATTTAGATGGCTTGCATTTCAATTTTGAAGATGGATGGGTTCTGATTCGGAAATCGGGAACTTCGCCGATCATTCGTGTTGAGGCTGAGTCGAATTCCACCAAGGAAAAAGCGAAGGAAATCTTGAATATGGCAGAGTCTGTATTGTTTGAAATTTATGAATTCGGCGAAATGAAAGAATAACGTGGTTCTTTCTTAATGTGGCCTTTCAATTTTTTCGTTTTATTGTTTCATGTTTGAATCAATGAAAAATTTTGTTTTTTGATAATTAATTTTACACCGGATCCTTAAAAAAACAATGGAATAATTAGCTTCGACAAAATCGATGAAGAAATTCTGCGGGAATGCACACCAGCATTCTTTCTTAATTTTTTTCTGTATTTATAAAACGCACGTGTATACTCTGATGAAAAATTATTTAGGTGCATTGTTCTTAACTTATTTTATGCCGAATCAAAATTTGTTATTGTTCGGAATCGACCGCGCGGGTAAAACGGCTCTTGCATGCGCCATCGCATCATCTGAGGTTAAACAAAATCTTACACCGACGTTGGGTGTAAATGTTTCTAACATGATCTTGCGGGATTTGAATTTTAAAATATATGACGTTCCTGGTCAAAAATCTTTACGAACCACATGGCAAAAGGCTAGTGCGATGTGCGGGATTTTGGTCTTCGTATTGGATGCAAGCGATAAGGATAGATTTGATGAAGCTTTTCAAGAATTCAATAACCTAATTCAAAGTCCTACGGCGAAAGGCAAACCTCTATTAATATGCCTAAATAAGATGGATTTGCCCGACGCAAAAAAAATTTTGCCTTTAGCAAGGGAAAAATTAAATAATTTGACGAAGAATATTCAACCGATCAAGATTTTTGAAACATCTGCATTAATTTCCAGTACAATTATACCGGTAAAGGAAGAATTAGTAAACATTATTCAATCCTCACGGTGGAATTAATATTTTCTTTCCTAATTCACCTATATATAAAAAATAATCGAAATAATCCATGTGCAGAATAGCAATTTCATGGTTTTTGGTCCAATACATGTTTTTTATACACGAAGGATTTGAAATGTTCCAAGTGTGGTATAATGATTTCATGTTTCTCCGACCAATACATGTTAAATTGATCAAGATCGTACCTGATACTGATGAAATAGGCGCCCTCTTTAATATTTCTGATGATCTTCTCAAAATAACGATGATTCGTCGGCAATGCGAATGAAAATATCAAATCTGCTTTGGAAACATCAAAATCGTATAGATCCCCTTCAAGCATCTTGCAGATTTGCTCGAGATTCTTTTCTTTTATGATCTTTTGGGTAGCTTCGATCATGCCAACATTGATTTCCACACCAATGGAAGGAATTCCATATTTTTCAGAAGCATAGATGATAACCCGGCCATCACCCGCACCCAAATCTATCAATAAGGACGTAGGCTTCAATATACCTTTGTTGTCGAGGAAGGAAAAAATGGCTTCGATGGCTTCGAAGGGGGTTGGTAAAAATGGCAATTGACTCTGCGCGAATACTTTCCATGATTCGCTTTTATAGTATTCTTGGAGTTCCTCAAGTCCTTCTTCTTCATTTTGAGCCATGGAATCTCCTCTATTTCCAATAAGCGTTGAAAAAATTTAAGATTTATTTCATACTCAATTTCGGCTTTCGGAACGAAAACTATAAATTTTAAATCGAATACCTAATCTATATGGAATGGGTAGAGCTGATAGAGCAAGATGCATATAATTTTGAGGAGATTGTAATAAAAATTAAAGAGATCATTGACAAAAGAAAAATAAATTTAAAAGATAAGTCTATTTTTCTGAAAGTCTCGTTTGTATTTCCGGTTCGGGATTTTGAACGCGTTAAAATGATTATAACAAATCCTACATTTATCGCGGCGGTTTCTCAAGCTCTGCTCGAAAACGACGCGAAATGTGTCTTTATTGGAGATGGAGAGACATTTGCTTGCGCACAGTACGCTTTCGATGTTGTAGAAATGAAGAAAGAATTGAAGCGGATTCCAAAGCATCTCAAAAGAAAAGTTAAAATTTGCTATTTGGATGAAGTTCCAAAAATAAATACGAGTCCGAAGAATCCGGTTTTGCCCGGAATTCGATTTGATTATCCTCGAATCGTGAAAGAGGCAGATATTTTTATTTCTCTTCCAAAATTGAAAGTCAATATTTTCGCGGATGTTACTTTGTCGGTGAAAAATGGTATGGGCTTGATCTGTAAAAAGAATCGACTGAAATATCATTCCGATAATTTGCACGAACTGATTTCGGATATATATCAAATTAGGACACCGGATTATGTTATTACCGATGCGATCTTTGCTGGCGAAGGACAAGGTCCGATGGAGGCGACCGCTTATCCAACAAATCTCATTATTTTTGGCAACAACGGCCCTGCGGTGGATACCATTTGCTGCTATTTAATGGATTATGATCCGAAATCCGTGAAGCATCTTCAATACCTCGTGTCTCGCGGATATGGGCCCGATACGCTTTCCGGAATAGAAATAGGAAATTCGGAATTGTTAGAAAAACATAAACATTCTTTCATTCGACCAGATTGTTCTATTAAAGAGATCGGGAAAAATATTAAAGTGTTCCAAGGAGAATGTTGTAAGTCCGGCTGCGCACCTTTTATCAGAGCATTATTGGATGGCTACGGATTACGAAAGGGCTGGGAAAAGCTTGGCGATCTTACACTGATTTTTGGGAAGAATGTAGAAATTCCGCAAGAAATTATTCAAGAATTGAAAAAAAGAAAGAAATCGGAAAAGAAAAAAGTCTTGGTGTATGGAGATTGCGTAAAGCAATATAAAGATCTTGGCGTTTATTACCGAGGATGCCCACCGGATTATATAAATGCGCTGATGACATTTCCAACGCGAACAAGCATGGGGTTTTCGCCATGGATTAGTTATGTGAAAAAAGGGATTTTTGTGAAAACCATGATTCTTTCAAAACTACGAAAATTATTTCGGATCTATCCGCGACTTCCGTGATTGCATTGAATACAAAATTAGAGAAAGGATGCATAGAAGAAATCCAAATCCGATTACCGATGCGGATATGATAAAGGGTTCGTCTTTGGTTGGATTCCAACTGAAAATCATCGAACTGCCTTGCCAAAGCGCAGCAATTATTACAATGGGATAGACCACCGAGCCAATATTTTTTGCACGTATTCTTTCTTCTCCTATCCCATTTTCCGGAAACCTATCTTTGTCAGCATAAATTGAAGAGAGAAGCAAGATACCGACAAATAAAACTATCGATAATACAATAAAATACTCGTTTGATCTGAAATATTTCAGGATTGTATCGCTGTTCTTCGAATATATCTTTGATAATAAGATCAAATTGAAGACAGCTAAGAACATCATCAAAATCGGCTTGTAATAATTGCGTGATTGTACGTATAGCAACCCCTTTTTATGATTTGGGATTTGGAGGATCAACCACAACCCAAGAGAAATTAGGCCGGGAAAGATTAAAGACATCGAATATGCAGCCATGTATCTCGGACGATCGAAGCTGAATGCAGAATACAGGAAAGGATAGACCATCAATACAATAACTCCCAATATTCTGAAGAATTTTGCAGATGCATTTTTTGTGTATAATTCTTGTGTTTCGGAATCGATACTGGTAGAAGGCACCATCGCAAGATATAGCATTACAAATAGCGTCAAAATCAATGGAAATAGCAAATACATAGTCCAGCCGTAAGCTAGCACGATGAATAGGTTGATCCCGGCCAATAAGGTACCGCCCAGTATTCCGAATTCAACTATCATCTTTTTATCATTTTCTGCACCAGCGAGAGTCAACACTTGAAGAACTGAGATACTAAGGATTATTATTTGCATCTCGGCGCCTGAGTTTTTTATAAATAACCCGAAAATCTCGATTGTATAGTCCCCCGGAGCCGTATATGCGGGGTATAGAAACAAGAAGACCGAGATCAAAACCGCTTGTAAGTACAAAAATGCCCGTTGGTTTCCTTTTCCCTTCAACATTAGAAGCAAAGGAATCAGCAACACAAAAACTAAAAGCCAGATGCCATCTAATAGCGAAAAGGACCGCAAAGATCGTTGAAGGGTAAAACCTTGACTTATGAGCACCGACACCGCAACCGCAAAGATGAGCGAACGAATCGGTGTATTTACTTCATTAATTATTTGTTTAGGTTTAGATTCTTGCAACATTATAGCGATACCTCCGATTTATTGATTCTTTTTCGCTTGATCATCGTGGTGGTTCCGAGAGCTATAGATGAAATGATAGCGATCAATAGGAATACACCAAATCTATCGAAAATGATTTCCAATTGAGGTGAGCCTCCGAGATCCACCTCCACAACCAAAAGATATGGCTCATAATTAACTTCGAGTTTTATAAAGCGAGTTCCGCCATAGAGATCCAAATTGCGCACTTGAGCGGACTGAAAATCGTATTTTTGGGCCGATATAATTGATTTGCTGAAGCTCAATCGCAGTTCAACGGGAAATTTATGCTGCGAATTCCATAACACGAATGACCATCGCTGTTTTCCGTTTATGATCCGAGTATCTCGAACTGCAATTCCCGTAAGCGGATTCGGAATCTCTATAGGCATCATTTCAGTGAATCCGTTCGCCAAAAAACGGTTTGACCAATTGAGGCCATGCATCACCGGTTTCCACGATCCGTTTGCATATACAACACCGCAATGCGCATAGGTCTGTGTGTATTTTCCCGGATCTTCAAAATCGCGATAAGTCCAAATATTGAACCCCTCAACACCCCATGATAACGCGATGGCCACTTGCTTTGTAACCAAAGAAGCGAACTCGCGCTGATAATCCGTAATCAAGGGGGTTAGCTGTTCTTTTTCGCTTTCCGTTGACCCGCCTATTTCGGTAATCCAATGTCTTGCACCGTCTGCGAAGGTCCAATTATATTTTTTGAGAACTTCATCGTATTCTTTTAGCTTCACCACCAAATTTTCTGCAGGATCCGAGTACGGATGGAAAGCGATTCCCATAAATAAATCTCTTGCGGTTGCGAATCCGGGAACATTTGAAGGTGTGTATGTCAGATTTTGCATGATATAGTCCAAAAATTCCAATTCCCGAGTCCCGCCCAACCCTCCGACCAGAACATCGATCGAGGAATTGATTCTCTTTATTATCTCGGCACTTCCGATTAAAACTTCAAGGTATTCATCCCAAGTGCCCTTATTTTTGCCCCACTCATTGTTAGGCTCATTTATAATTTCCCAAATCGACACATCGTTTTGATAATGGCTAACCGTTTGATTTACATAATTAAAGAATAGGGGTCGATTTTCGGGAGAAACATACCACACTGTCGATTCGTTCAGCCAATAAGGAACGGTATCCAACAATCCCAATATCTTGGTGTCGATTTTCTTCATATTTCTGATAAAAACATTGGTGTAAAAATTGGGATTGGCGATGTTACTGAAATTTCCTTGCTCCGGTTCCATGAAGATCCAAATGAAATTGCACGTTCGGGTCCATCCGAAGCCCGCTTCAGCAAATCCCGTCTTTTCCGGTTCAATATCGTTTTCAAGTTCACCGGGAAAGTGCAATGAAGCCCCGATAGCTTTGGGAACCCCGACAGGCGCTAGCGCTTGAAATGTCTTCGCGCCCAAGCCCGGATATGCCATGGAACTAACGGTTGAAATCGAGATTTGAAAATAAAGTGCAATTAATAGAAAAAGCGTAATCATCCGCTTTTTGCAATTGCCACGCTTCTTAGCCATGAAATAGATTCGAATTTTGGAAAAAATAAAATTTTATTTACCGGTGATAATATACATAATATTTCCAAAAGGTTCCGATAGAAAGAGAGAGATTTTTGTTATAAAATGCCATGCTTAATTTCACGAACCAAAGCATTTTGGATAATTTGATGAACGATTTAAACGAATCAACCTTGATTTTTCCGAATAAGAGAGGTCGGATTGCCCCGATTTTATCCAAAAAGTAATCAAGGAAGATGGGGGCCGGTGCGGTCATCTTAACATCCCATTTTGTTCTATCTTTAACGAATTCTGCATCTACAGCACTCACCGTGAATGTTCCGTTTTGGAATTCTAAAAGGGCACTGTTCGGGAAATCTGTCGTTTCTAACACCATTTTTATTGAGATCGGGTTTCTTTTCATTGCATTTTGGCAAATTGAATCATTTTTCATATAATTTGTCGAAAGCAACATAAAAGCCGCCATTCCTTTTAACTCAGCCATGTAATCACCTTAAAAGTCGATCGATTTTCCTTCAAGCGCATATATAACAATTTTTCTAATTTGTTCCTCGTTTGGAATTCTCGGGGAAAGTAAGAGACTGGGGCTTTGCAGCGTTTTTTGGACAATTAAATCGAGATTTTTCTCAATTTTTTCTTTTGTGAGATTAAGTTCGGATAATTTTCTCGGAAATTGAACGGTGCCCATCAGATTACGAATATCATTAATCGCCTTTTTGCATGCAGTTTCTTTGGTATCGGACCATTCCGCTAATCCCAATTGTTTAGCAAACCGAGCCAACATTTTTTCCGTTTTTTTATTCGGATCATTTGCATAAAACTCCAGAACATACGGCAGAAATACACCAACACATGACCCATGAGGAATATGAAAAATTGCACCTAAGGCATGCCCTAAGGAGTGCCCTGCTGTGATCTGAGCATTACCCAGACAAAGTCCGGCCATTGTAGCCGCAATGTGCAATTTATCTCTCGCCACCATATCCGATCCATCTCGATATGCTATCGGCAAATATTTCCGGATATGTTCCATCGCGGATAATCCTAATGCGTAGGAGAATTCATTGCTAAAGATCGATACGATAGACTCATAGATATGAGAAACCGCGTCGATAGCGGTCGAGGCTGTTGGACTCGGAGGTAACGTTTTGGTGAATACCGGGTCAATGATTGCAACATCCGGAACAATCTCCTTGTTTGCCAATTCCATTTTCAATTCACCCAAAGTATCATCTTTTTGTGTAATCACCGCAGCCCATGTGACTTCTGCACCCGTTCCGCTTGTGGTGGGAATCGCAACCATTCTTGCTTTTTTCCCTAAATTCAAATGTGTGAATGGACTGATATCCTTGAGACTTAATTCTGGTCTTTCATAAAGCACCCAAATTGCCTTTGCAGTATCTACCGAAGAGCCGCCGCCCAATCCGATGATTAAATCGGGGTTGCTTGTATTGCACAGATTCAACCCGTTACGAACAATTTCTTCACTTGGGTCGGGTTCCACCTCGCTGAAGAGCGTGATCTTTTTATTGAGATCTTTGAGTTTCTTTTCCAAGATTTTAAACAATCCGAACCGGACAACGCCCTCATCGGTTACGATAAAACAATGGCTGAATTCAATATCATTCAGCGCCTCAAGCGAACCGATCCCGTAATAAATCTCGGGGGCGCGAAATGCCCAGATTGTTTTTCGATTTTCTCCAAGCATAGATCTATAGAAGAAACCCTTGCAAATAAGCAATACCGATGGAGAAAAGCAAAATATATAAAATTCAAAGTGAAAGTATAAGCATTATGTCAAAAAACATTGATTTTATCGAACTATGGAAAAAGGGCGGCGAGGGTGCCCCCCGAGCCAGTATCATCGGTGGACTTCAGAAATTATTGAACAACAAAGAAAAAGAGTTAATCGAACTAAAAAACGAGAATCAATCATTGCGTGCGCAGATTGCAGAGAACATCGCCCTCTTGGATGAAGCGGAGAAGGTGATTGCAGAACAAACATCCGAGATCGAAAACTTGCGGGCGGGATTTGTCTCCGTCGATGATCAAGGGAAAAAGATTTTGAAGCCTTCCCTGCCAACCATTAGTAAAGATTCGGGCCAAAAATTGGATGAAGCGACGCTTCGAAAAATTGCCATCTATGAACAGCAAATTCGATCTTTAGAGGAAAAACTCTATATTTATTCCACTTTGCCGGATCGTATCACGCAGTTGGAACAACAAAAAGATGAGTTGACCAAAAAGCTCGATCAGTATGTGGATCGGGAAGAATCCTTGCGTAACACCATTAAACGATTAACTTCGGGTATGGATGATAAAGCCGCGGTCGAATCTGTGATGAAAGAGAATGAGGAATTAAAACAAAAATTGGCTGCGATGCAACAGAAAGGTGCGGCGGTTTCCGTTGGAGATGAATCCGGCCATATTGAAATGCTTCAAAATACCATCCGGAAAATTGAAACCGAAAAAAGTTTCCTTAATCAACAGGTAAACGAATTAATGTCTCAGAAATCTACCATCGAAAATAAATTACAAGAAGTTCAGAACCAATTGCGGGCATTGCAAACCGCGGGCAATCAAGGGTTAAGTCAAGAGCAAGCGTTGCAATATCAAACAAAGATCTCTGCATTGCAACAAGAGATCAATAAAATGAGAGAAGCATCGAAAATTGATCCGGTTCAGTTGCAAAAAGAAGTTGCAACTTTGAGAACGGAAAATGCCCAAATGAAGAAAGAACTGCAAGAAAAGTCCAAAGCTCAACCGATTGATGAGTTTGTACAAGATTTGCAATCACAAATTCAGAAACTCAAAGCGCAGAACAAAAAATTACAAGACGAATTATCGGCCCTCAAGGGTCCTCAATAGTAAATGAATTTTTAGATTTTATTTCAAACCACTAATTTTTTTTTGTTTCGAGCGTTTCAGTTATTGCTTTGCATTACGGACCCACGTAGCCTACAGAAAATGTAGTTAAAAGGAACATAAACATTTAGCGACAAAAGAAAATACGATTTGAATGAAAGTAGCAATTCTAATTTGGTTTTGAATTATATAATATGCGTGCTTTTCCGCATCTGTATAAAATCTTCACTGCGGTTCACCAATTTTCCATCGAAAATGGAATATTTTTATGATTAGATCGCACAATAAAGGTATGGAAAAACACATTGGAATTAATCGATATGCTTCCGAATTGCCCACGGTAGGTATTCGACCGACAATTGATGGAAGACGAAACGGTGTGAGAGAATCCTTAGAAGATCAGACTATGAATCTTGCTGTATCCGTTAAAAATCTTATTGAACGCAAATGTTTTCATTCGAATGGTTCAAAAGTTCGTTGTGTCATTCCGAAAAAGACAATTGGCGGAGTTGCGGAGGCGGCGGAATGTGCAGAATTGTTCAGAAAAGAGAATGTTGGACTATCCATTACGGTGACGCCATGTTGGTGCTACGGAAGCGAGACGATGGATATGGATCCGTCGATTCCAAAAGCGGTGTTCGGATTCAACGGTACGGAGAGGCCGGGTGCCGTATATCTGGCAGCGGTCCTTGCTGCTCATTCCCAAAAAGGGCTTCCCGCTTTCGGGATTTATGGAAAAGATGTTCAAGACGCATCATCGAACGAAATACCGATGGATGTTGAGGAAAAGATTTTAAGATTTGTAAGAACGGGGCTTGCGGTTGCAACCATGAAAGGAAAATCGTATGTATCGATTGGCTCAGTCTCGATGGGCATCGCAGGCTCAATCGTGAATGAAAATTTCTTTCAAAAATATCTGGGTATGAGAAACGAATATGTAGATATGTCCGAATTGATTCGCAGAATGAACGAGGGAATATATGACAAAGCAGAATTTGAAAGAGCGATGAAGTGGGTCAAAGACAATTGCAAAGAGGGTATAGATATGAATCCTCCGCAGCGTCAAAAATCCCGGGAGCAGAAGGACAAAGAATGGGAAATTTCGGTGAAAATGGCGATGATCGTTCGTGATTTGATGGTCGCAAATCCGAATCTTGAAAAAATGAATTTTAAAGAAGAAGCAGCGGGCAGAAATGCGATCTTAGCCGGTTTTCAAGGCCAGCGGCATTGGACCGATTTTATGCCGAATGGGGATTTCCTTGAAGCGATACTCAATTCGAGTTTCGATTGGAACGGAATCCGCGAACCCTACATTGTGGCTACCGAAAATGACTCCCTCAACGGTGTCGCAATGCTTTTTGGACATTTATTGACAAATACCGCCCAAGTGTTCGCCGATGTTAGGACTTTTTGGAGTCCGGAAGCGGTTAAACGGGTCACCGGAAAAGAATTAACGGGACTTGCGAAAAACGGAATCATCCACCTCATCAATTCGGGCCCGGCTGCCCTTGACGGGACCGGAAAGATGAAAAAAGACGGCAAACCGGTAATGAAACCGTTTTGGGAAATTACCGAACAAGAAGTTAAAGAATGCTTGAAAGCAACCACATTTCCTCCCGTAATCAATGAATATTTCCGAGGGGGCGGCTTTTCTTCCGAATTTTCAACCGAAGGCGGGATGGAGATAACCCTTTCCCGCTTAAATTTGGTGCACGGATTGGGGCCAGTATTGCAGATTGCCGAAGGATACTCTGTAGAGTTGGATCCCGAAGTTCATAAAAAATTATGCGAGAGAACCAATCCAACGTGGCCAACAACATGGTTTGCACCGAAATTAACCGGAAAAGGTGCTTTCACTTCGGTTTATTCGGTAATGAACAATTGGGGTGCGAATCACGGTGCATTTTCATTCGGTCATATCGGCGCAGATTTGATTACGCTTGCATCTATGCTCAGAATTCCGGTTTGTATGCATAATGTTGATAATTCCAAGATCTTCCGGCCGAGTGCTTGGAACTCTTTTGGCACCGAGGACCTTGAAGGTGCGGATTTTCGCGCATGTAAAAATTTTGGAAATCTATACTAAAATTACTATATTCCTTCTTTTTTGTTTTATCTCCTTTATTTTGCATGGATGGAAATAATCAATGAATTTTTCTGAAACCGGGCTCTAATTTAGGTAATGTGCGGAATTCATGGGATAATAAGTTTCGACAAACAACAGATTGATTATAATAAATTCCACAGTTCGCTTTGCGCTTTAAGGCATCGAGGTCCCGATGATTACGGATTCGTTTTTTTCAATTCGGAAACCAAGGGTTTAATTAAAAAAGAAGAAATCATAAGAGAGAACCCAAAGTCGGGATGTCAAGATCTCGATCTTTCTAATCTTTCCGAGGAGTATAACTTACTTTTAGGGCAATGCCGGTTCTCTATTATAGATCTTTCGGAGACGGGGCATCAACCGATGTTCAATGAAGATCATTCGATTAGTATTGTATTCAATGGAGAAATCTTGAACTATAAGGAATTGCGAGATGAACTGAAACAGCATCATACGTTCAAAGGTCAATCGGATACGGAAGTATTACTTCATGGATATGAAGAATGGGGTCTTGAGACCCTCGTTCAGAAATGCATCGGATTTTGGGCATTTACCATCTATGATAGCAACCGTAAAACAATAGTATGCAGCAGGGACCGATTCGGAATAAAACCATTCTTTTATTATCATGATGGATCGAAGTTCATATTCGGTTCAGAAATGAAAGCGATAATTCCGTGGATTTCCGTTACCGTGAATAAAGAAAGGGTAGCACAATATTTTTTCTTTAAGTATCCGGACCCCACCACCACTTTCTTCAATCAAATTAAAATGCTTGCTCCGGCGTCCAATTTAATCATTGATTTGACCACAAAACAAATGCATATCAAAGTGTATTGGGATATTACAAATAAAAATACCGAGTATTCGGAATTTGAATTATCCAAGATTGTAAATGAATTTTACGATCATTTTGAGTATTCTTTGAAGATCAACATGCGCTCGGATGTCCCTATCGCGCTTTTTCTGAGCGGTGGGATAGATTCCACGATGATTTTGGGCTATCTAAAAAAAATGGTCAATTTAAAACAATTAGATGAAGATACAAACTATAATATGATTCAATTAAAACCATACTCGATGATTCCGGAAAATAAAGACCATTCCGAACAGCCCCAAATAGAACAGGTTTTAAAATACCATGGGATAGAAGGCGAGTTTATACACGTTGATATTAAAGATTATGAGACAAAGTTCGAATATTTTTTACAGTATTTAGATGAGCCTGTAGAAGACCTTTCTCATTTTCTTAACTATCTGATGTTTGAAAAGGTTCAGAAGGATAATATTAAAATTATAATCAGCGGGATGGGTGGCGATGAAATTTTTGCCGGTTATCGACCGCATATCATCAGATATATAAACGATTTGATGAAGCGAAAGAAGTATTTTCGGGTATTGGTCGAAATAATACGATTAAGGCAGTATATTTATCCATATATGTGGAAATTTTTGCGCAGAATTTCAAAAATTAAAGCAAAAGTACATAAAAAAATCATTAAGCTTGAGGAAATTCAATCTTATTCACCAGCATATTCAATTGAAAACTTAGCAGATTTCCTGCATTTCGACCTTGTCGGAGGATATTGTCACCTTTTATTACGGATGCAAGATATCACCTCGATGATTTGGCCTATCGAGATCCGCGCACCATTCCTTCACCACCCGTTGGTGGAATGGGCATTCTCATTACCTTTATCCACAAAAATTCATGATGGATATACGAAGTATTTACTGCGACAAGCAGGGAAATCGTATATTCCGGATTCTGTGCGCCTCTTGAAGGTAAAAGTTGGTTTTCCAAGCTCCGAAAAATCGTGGGCAATTAAAGTCTTAAAACAAAATATCGAACATGTTAAAGCATTGCATCCATATATCGAAGAATACATTAACATTGAAGAATTGGATTCCTTTTACCAACGAATTCTTAAAAAGGAAAGAGAAGAAGATATTCAATTATTATGGAAAATTATCATTTTCGGTCGATGGATGAAAAAAATGAAAGAAAAAGGAGTTTTGAAATAATCTTGATTTAAAACTTTATAATTATGTTATTTTTTGCCAGTATCCAAGCTATTACATAGAGAATTATAATAGGAATGACCCCAGCACCGATCATTGCCCAGAGAGGATTTGCCGCCAATACTTCATGAGCCAGAAAAGGCAATTTCAGATAGACTTCGGTGACGACCAACAAAAGGATGAACATCAATAATAGATTCTTTCCAAATTCTGATAGCATCGGAATCTTGAACCCAACGCGTTCAAAACTGTAGAAAATAAACATCACAAATTGAGATGTCCCGATTGCCATCAGGGCTAACGCTGTAGTTACATTTCTATGCTCTGCGGGCTGAATAAAATCGATTAAATAACAGAGAACGAACGAGAGCGTAGCAACGGGCAATATGCGCTTTTTGATTCCGAGTTCTTGATGATCTTCGGATTTCTGAATCCACCATTGATACGTACACGTTCCCGTAATCGAAATAGCGATATGGTTGATTGTATTATACGGAACTTTGAAATACTCAATACCGTTAATGATCCATTTCCATTCCATCAATCCGGGTATCGCAATCAAGATAAAATGAACAATCATGATGAAAATCGCTATCATGAATCGCTTATCGGGAGAATTTTTAGATAATTTGAGGAAAAGAACAGCAGATAAAGAGCCCCAAGCCAAATTCGGTAGAGTACCGTGCCAAAAGATGCCGAACCAGCCCCATTTCATTCCCCCGAAGAGATTACCAAACGCTAACCCAAATATAATAGATAAAAGGATTACACCCGGTGCGTTCCTTAATAAGTTTTTAAGGGCCACGGGTTTACCCTTCTTATTTTTATCAATGAAAAAGGCCGCAATAATTAACCCCAAACCTAAAATCACAATACCGATGAAAATGAGCAACACGGTCAAATTATTGAGATTTAGATTATCCATATTGCTGATAATTCCATCATCGATTATTCCTAAAGCAATAAGCACTACAAATCTTCGAATTGCATGCTTTAATGCCGCAGATTCTCCTTCTTTTTCAGACCTTTTCAAAAACGAAAGAGCGGCAACAAATCCTACCACGAACATGAAGATTTGCTGGCCGATGTCTATGATTGTGATAATATTTGGCCACCCGTATTGATCCCAATGCCAGTATTTCCAACCATGGTTTAGATATGTGGGCCCGATGGGCGGTAAGCCTTCAGATACCGAGAGAGAGAGTTCCCACGTGATAGCAGAAATGATCAGCAGAATTACGACCAATCCGCGAAATTGATCGAGCCAATCCATGCGAGGATACTTCTCAAATCGATAGATCTCTTTGATATTCAACCTCACATTATCGTTCGACCGAATCGTTTCTTCGCTCATGCTTTAATTTCATTTCTGTCGTTTATAAATCTTTTCGGAAATAGGACAAAAAAAGACTAAAAAGCGCTTAAATTCGCTGAATCAGTTTAGGGATAATATTATTTCGTTTTGACTTTGCAACATTGCCTTTAAAATGAGATCAAAGGCTTGCGGAATATCTCCGCTGCTGATCGGAAGAGACCGCTTGGCATTAATAACCGATAAAAGGACTTCGTTGAGACCGCGAAGTATCATATCTGGAGAATACCATGGCCGCTTGGAAGCCCACCACTGTTGACAACTGTGAATTCCCCGATCCAAAAAATTCCTGGCATTTTGATATAACTCTCTCTGTTGCGGATTCATCGCCGATTCGGTTTTCTCTGCGATATTAATCATGGTCAATGCATACATAAAGAATTTATGTTGTTCGATATGGATTTTGTTGTTGGGGTCGAACCATAAGGGGAACGGAACATTTTTATCCAAATCATACGCCATTGTAGACCATGATGATGCCTTTGGTGTTTGTACATCCTTTTTCGGAAATTTATCAACGATTTCAGAAACGGTGCATATTTTTATATCGTTTCGATGCGGTAATGCTTTGAAAAGCGGAATCAAAAAGTTATTTATAGCATGTTTTACATGATGCCCAAACGTTTCCCCATCCATGGCAAGAATCACATAGTAATCTTCAGAAGTGCGCTTGTAATACAAACGATCAACGAAGGCACCAACGTTATTGATTTTATCGAATGCACAATCAATACTCATATAGTCATCTCTAAAAATTAAACTCAGTTTGTTTTTATATTGCGAAATATTCGTGGTAGGGAAATATGGGAGCGAATTTGCAATCCCGCTCATGATACACCAATCGTAACCGGATTTTTTTATCGGTTCAAAGATTTCCTCGCTCACGGCCATTTCGGGAGGGAAAAATCCGCGTGGTTGATACACCTTCCCGAAAAAGTGTCGGTTCGTTTCGTAATTCAACTTTATTTGTCGATAGATTTCCGGTTCGGGAATTAACGGTAAAATGGGATGGAACTTTCCCGAACCTGTAAATTCGAGATGATCCCGGGAAGCGAGCGTAACAAGGCCATCAATCACATCTTGATAGCCGTAATCATAGAGCTGTTCCGTTAAAGTGGCGTTTATATTCAGTGAGATTTTTGATTGCGGATTTTCTTTCATTGCATTGATAATGGGCCGATAGCTTTCATTAACAATTTGTTTTACCACCGTGGGGATTTGCACCGGCGGCTGATAAATGTGAAAAAGAAAAGCGAAATGTACTACCATTGTGTCTCACCTCTATTTGGCACTCTTTCAATTTATTCTTTTTGCGAAATTTCGCATTGTGAACGTTGCTTCAAATTGTGAATTATACCACCCAAATAGGATAATTTATCCTAATGGAAGAATC
>CAZUTM010000095.1:3261-17715 GCA_964623665.1 uncultured archaeon | reverse complement strand
AAGTCGTTCAAATTTATATTTCTCATCCGAATTGCCCGTTCCCCGTTCCCCGATTTCAATTAATTGCATTTGAACGAATACACTTGAAAAAAGAAGAACAAAAATTGTTAAAATTCAATATCAACGCTGATAAATTTCATGTTATCAATGAATCGGGAAATAAAATCTTCGTAAAAGGCGTTGCGATGCTTTATATCGGGGGCCAACAACCCGATTCACGATCTGAAGAATTAAGCGGTCAAAAATCGATAAGTGTTAAAATTGAGAAAGTTTGATTAATAAACGTTCCCTTTTTTCAATTTTTCATTATCGAGTAAAAAAAATAAATGTAGGGAGAACCCTTTTGTGTTTATTCTGGTTTGATTTTCTTGACAACACCGACAACACATGTTCTTCCCATATCTCGGATTGCAACACGGCCCAATTCTGGGAATTGGTCGTAGGGTTCAATCGGGAATTTCTTAATGGGTTGAATGGTGAAGATTGCGGTTTGTCCTTTCTTAATAATCTTAGGATTGTCTTCATTTATATTGTTCTTTTGGTCAATTGCTTTGTTAAGTTCAATGAACTTGCATGCAATTTGTGCAGTGTGTGCGTGAACAACTGGAGTGTATCCAACAGAGATTGAGGTTGGGTGCCAGATTACAATACCTTGGATTTGCATCGAACCGGTGGTGTTCACAACGGTGCAAGGTGCTTCTTTTGGACCGATAACATCTCCTCTTTTAATATCTTTCATGGTGATACCGCGGATGTTGACTCCAACGTTATCTCCCGGCTTTGCTTCTGGGAGTTGTTCATGGTGCATCTCAATGGTTCGCACTTCTGCGGTGTAACCTCCTGGCATAACGGTAATGTTTTGACCCACTTTCATAACACCAGTTTCAATTCTTCCAACCGGGACAACACCAGTACCTTTAATTTTGTAAACATCTTGGACTGGCATTCTGAGAGGTTTGTTGAGTGGTCTTTCCGGAACTTTCAATTGATCAATTGCTTCAAGTAATGCCGGGCCCTTGTACCATGGCATTTTTTCGGATCTCTTTAATAAGTTTTCACCCAAATATGCAGAAATCGGAACATAGGTGACATCTGAATCTTTGAATCCGACAAGTTTTAAGAGATCTTTAACTTGGGCAAGGACTTCGTTGAATCTCTTTTCAGAGTAATTAACGGATTCATCATCCATTTTATTAATGGCAACAACCAATTGTTTAATTCCCAACGTTTTTGCCAAGAAAGCATGTTCTCGGGTTTGACCGATATCACTTAATCCGGCTTCGGTTTCACCTACCTTTGAGGATAAGACAAGAACCGCTGCGTCTGCTTGGGAGGCACCTGTAATCATGTTCTTTACGAAGTCTTGGTGTCCCGGAGCATCAATGATCGTGAAATATTTAGATTCGGTTTCAAATTTTCGGAAAGCCAAGTCGATAGTAATACCTCGTTTTCGCTCTTCCGCCAATTGGTCCATAAAATAGGCAAATTTGAACGATTCTCGGTCAAGATCTTTGGCAATTTTTTCCATTTCTCGGACTTCACGGTCAGACACTGCACCGGCTAAGACAAGAATGTGTCCCATGGTCGTGCTTTTACCGTGATCGATGTGCCCGATAATGACCAAATTTAGGTGTTCTTTGTTTTTCTTTGACATACAATCACACTAATTTTTTTTTGTTCGATTCTCTTACGAGAAATCTATACGAAAAAAACCCGCTTTAAAATTTAAAATTTATGATCTGATTGCCGCTTGAAATGTATGATAAATTAACAAAATCTTAAAATCTCTTATTGGCTAGGCTTCCCCTCGAGATATTTGATTTTGAGATCGAAATCGCATCGCAGACCTCATCGATAAAACTTTTTATGTTGGATTATTTTGAATTTAGAAAAAAATACGTTTATGTATATCTTGAATCCTCGCTTTGAGCAAATCTCTGAATTGCCGCGAAATATTCATCCATTCCGGTGTGATCATAGGCGGAAACGGGGATCAACTCCGAGATTGCGGTCAATTCCGGGATAATCCTCGAAATCATTACGTTCATTTCCTTAATCATTCCATGTTCAATAGAAATGATATCTTCTTCAAGAGTGTAGGGATCGGTACTCCATTCGACTATTTTTTCGATTCTATCTTGGTCAATTAAATCACATTTCGTTAGAAGATTGATTTGTGGGATGTCTATAAAACGGAATTGCACGGATGCGGCTAATAAAGAGGTGGAAATAAATCCACTTGGTTTTTTACACATTATCGGATCATAGAGAAAAGTGATTCCTCGCTTTGCTTCGGAAAAGCCGAGAGATGATGCAACGTGAGGCCCTGTTTGTCTGAATGCAAAAAGTTCCATCTGACCGGGCGTATCAATCAATATCATGTCCGGGTTGTTATACTCTTCAATCTCAAATTTGATTTCGTCCAGCACATCGGTTAATCTCTCGGTTGCTTCGATTAATGCACCGTTGGGACCGAATCCTTCTTTTTTCATAATCTCATCGATATCGACATAATCTCGCACATCAATATCCGGTTGGTAGGGCAGTTTTTTTACCCCCGGATCCAAATTCAATGTTATAACGGTAAATTGATCATTATAGGCGTTTATAAAATCATATAATTCCTTTGTCAATGTAGTTTTGCCCGATCCCGCGGGCCCGATTAAATAATTTAGAAACATATATCAATAAATTCAGAAATAGTTTTAAATTCATTTAAATTCTATTATTCATTGGGTTTAATGGGATTGTGTATTTGTAAGAGTACAAGCCATTCAAAAATATCATTTTCGGAGCGGGTAAATTGAGTCGATATCTCTTTTCGGCGGAGGAGATCGATAATCTTCTCGAAGACTATAATCGTTCGTGCGATCAGTTGAATGTCAGAGGAATTGAGCGTGTATTTATTTGGGATGAGACGCTTCGGGATGGCGAGCAAACTCCCGGTGTATTTTTAACACCTCAAGAAAAAATCGATATTGCTAAGTTGATGGACGAGGTTGGAATTTCGATGGCTGCGGTCGGATTTCCTGCGGTTTCGGAAGGTGAAAAACGTTCGGTATCCCTAATCGTTAAGGAGGGATTTTCCAATCTCTCAATTCTGGGAATCGCACGACCGAGAATCAAGGATATCGATGCATGCATCCAATGTGGGTGTAAAGAAATCGTGATATTCATGCCGACATCCGATTTAATGATGGAAATTTTCAAGTTATCTCGGGAAGAAGAGCTACGCATAATGGCCGAATCTCTGGATTATGCGAGAGATCATGGCCTAACGGTGAATTGGGTCTCGGAGGATTCTTCAAGAGCACGTTTCGACCACATGATCAATGTATATAAGACCGCCTTGGAACATCATGCAAAGCGGATAATATTTAGCGATACTGTCGGTGTGCTATTTCCCGAGACTACGGGGTTTATGATCGACAAGATTCGGGATGCGTTGAAGCCAAGAGATGTTCAAATCGGGTTTCACGGCCACAACGATTTCGGGTTAGCAGTCGCCAACACGATTCAATCGGTGTATCACGGTGCCATTTACCCTCATGTATGTATCAATGGATACGGAGAACGTGCGGGTAATGCTGCATTTGAGGAGGTTGTTCTCAATCTTGAGCGAATCGGTATCAAAACGGGTATTAAATTGGAAAAAATTACCGAGCTAAGCGCGCTTACCGAGAAATACTTCGGGCTTCCGCTCAGTGCCCATAAACCCATTGTTGGTTATAATGCATTTAGTCACGAATCCGGTCTACACATTAATGCGATTCTCGCCCATCCTAAATCGTATGAGCCTTTAAATCCTAAAGTGGTGGGTCGGACCAGAAAATTTTATATTGGAAAATTTAGCGGGTCGGGTGCGATCACAAATGCGATTAAGACTAAATTGAATTTACTTAATTTGGATATTCCGGATGCGTTAATTAAAGAATTTGTAAAGCAAATAAAGGTTACCTATGAAAACTCGAATAAAGAAAAACAGAGAGAGATGTTCCAAACCGTGAAGCATTTGCTGGCGGAGATAACCGGGGGTCTTTCGGATACCCAATTTTTCCAAATCTTGAGGCAAGTGATGGGTTCTTATGGGGATGCCGAATGGAAAAAGGTGATCGAATCGAAAATGAAGGAGAAAAATCATTCTCAGCCATCTGATTCGCATAGCGATCATTCAAAAGAGCAAAATCACCAACAAGCCAAATAGGTGGAAAAGATGGGTTTTATTTCCAAATTGGATGTTCTTTTTGAAACTAAGACAATCGCCCCCTCATATTCTCTCCCTCAAGTGCTCTGCGTTCTGCTTGAAATATATGCTTCAAACGGCGGAATTGGCAGATACCAATTAAAATCTAAAGTGGGACTGGGTGAAGGTTCATTACGAACATTATTGAAAAGGTTGGAGCAAAGCGGATTTATCAATGTTAAAGGGCAAAGATCCGGCCACATGCTATCGGAAATCGGGATAAACTATGTTAAGGAATTAATGAATAGAATCACCTATCCACGTATATTTGAGAATCCCCCCGCGTGGTTAAATGCTCTCGGCTCTATCATTCATTATTCGATTATTCATTCAGAATATGTGAAAATTTCTCTCACCAATGGAATTAAACAAAGAGATGCCGCAATGATTTATGGTGGAAAAGGTGCGGCATGTCTGACGTTCAATGGTAAAGAGTTTGTTTTTCCCGGTGATAAATTTCCAGGTTCTGATTTATCCGAAATTGATACATCCGGGGTGAAGATTAATGATATTATATGCTTTGTGGGTGCTGATGAAATGGAGAAATCAAAAACTGCCCTATTTGGCGCTATTCTAACATTTTTTTGATGTGGGAAAGAAAAAAATGATCGGAAAGGTAGATCACACCTTCTTAAAGGTTTTATATAGCACTCCAACTTCTGCATCCGAATCTACATTTTGGAATGGAATATTAATTGTTTCCTCCATATCTTCTTCATCATCAAAAATTAATTGTGCATCTTCTTGGCTGTTTGCGGTTAACTTTTGAAATTTTTTCGCAAGTCGCAATTTTTCAAGCACAAATTCCCTAACAGCTACCCGAATGAGTTCCGAGCGCGAAGGATATATTTTATTATCCCCGCACAGTTTCTCAATTGCATGCACATAAGATTCGGGTATATTTACCGTGATAATTTTCATAACTCAGTCTCCTTTTTCTTCATTTTCGAAAAATAAAAATAATACATGAACAACGCTTTTCAATCACTGTATAAACCGACTTTCCTTTGTATCTCATAAGAGAAAAATCTAACTTTTCATATCGCATTATATAAAAAGGCGGATTAGATTCATTCTCTTGATGCTATAGAATAAATTATCGGGAAAGAATTTAAAGCTTTCAGTCGGCATTCCCGGAATAAAAACGAATCAAAATCTTTAAATGCATATCAAATTTAAAAGAAAAATATATAAATGCCCAAATATCTTAGCAAATTCAAGGAAGAAAAACTAAAAATTAAACAGCGAAGCGATTTTTCTCTATCAATGTGTCGTTGATGCATAAAAAGGCAATTATTTTCTCCGATAGATATTTGATCCAGCGTGTTGTTATTCGGTATTCTTTCTTTGGCGAAAATATTAAAGGTGAATTTTAAGCATTTTTGATTTATTTTTTACATTTTTTCAATCTAATTAATATCATTGAGGGTTTCAAAAAAACTGCTGGAAAATTTACACCATGGGCAAATTAAGTCTTATTATTCTGCGAGATCATTGATTTTCAATTGATTTTTTTTTAATCAACACGAGCAAAATTATAAAAAAATAATGTGAATAAGTTTGTTTTTTGAACCGACGGGGTAGAATCAAACAATAATTGCTGCGAATTACCCTATTTTGCTTTGATCTTATTGACAAATTTTTCCATTCGGTTAAATCCTTCTTCAAGTTTTTGGTTTGATGTCGCATATGAAATACGAATATGATCCTCCGAATAGGACCCGAATGCAGAACCGGGAGTAACCGCGACCTCTTGATCAATCATTAATTGCGTTGAGAACTCATCTCCGGACTTCATGATTTTTGACACCTTGGGCATTATATAAAATGCACCTGTCGGTTTTACAACGTCAAGTCCCATTTCCACCAACCGCTTATAGGAATAATCCCGTTTGGCTTGATATTCGAGTCTCACCTTCTCCATTTCGGGATTTCCGCGTTTTAATGCTTCCAATGCACCATATTGGGTCGGATGGGACACACCCGCGCTGGTATATTGTCCATATTTCTCCATTTCATTAATAATTGTTTCGCTTGCCACTATATATCCCAAACGCAACCCGGGCGCCGCAAATGTTTTTGACATCGCATTAAGCGTGATTATACGATCTTCAAGCCCCTTAAGAGACGCGGGGCTGAAATGAACCTTATCATCGAATATAAATCGTTCGTAGACTTCATCCGAAACGATATAGAGATCTTTATCGACTGCAATATCCACTATAGCTTCGATTTCTTTTCGTGATGCGGTGTATCCCGTAGGATTATTTGGCGAATTTATAATAATAAATTTGGTTTTCGGTGTCACCGCTTTCTTTATTGCATCAATATCATAAGAGAAGTCATTATTCTTCTTGACTTCAACAATTTTCGCTTGGTTGAATTCGGTTAGATAATAATAGCTCAGAAAGTCGGGTGAATTGATGATAACTTCATCTCCGGGGTTAAGGAGTACAGCATAACTGAATTGGAGGGCTTGGCTTCCGCCGTTTGTAATCATGATATTTTTTGCTTGAACCCATTCCATTCCATTTTCTTTTCTAAACTTTTCTGCTGCAGCTGCACGTAATTGAGGGATTCCCGTGGCCGGTGCATACATTGTGATTTTTTCGTCGCATGCTTTTTTAATCGCTTCTAACACATAGTTCGGTGTGGGAAAATCCGGTTGCCCAATTCCGAACGATATAGCATTTTTAGCGGTCAAAACAAGCTCGAACAACTTTCTAATGGCGCTTTTCTTCGAATGCACCACAGATTTAGCTAACTCTTTCATCTATTTTGTTAAGTTATCGAGATATTTTATTTTTGTGAAAATGTTCCCACAAAGTCAAATTCATAAAACCCTTTGAGTTGATGCATATTGAAAATAAATATATTGCCAAAATCATCCTTTAATAAGCTAAATTGTTCCGTTTCTGAGATTTTCATCATTTAAATTTGTGGGTTCGCACATTTCGCTTCTTTTTACCTATTTTTAGACGTTAATTTTTTTTATGGAGATTTCAATTTGTTTAAAATTTAATGGATCAAAGAAATTTCTCTTTAAACTTTCAAGATCTTGCCATTAAGTATGCAGAAATTTGTCGCGAGCAGATATTTTCGAATTTAAAGATATTTTTAAAATCGAGAATCAAGGAAATGAGCGAATAAACATAAAAAAATCAACAAATCGGTGGGGCAAAGGGACATTCCCATCGAATATCCACGCCAAATTCTGAACGTGGATAACTCGGATTATGGGCACTTTTTTTGAGACTTTTTTTGCGGTTCTTTTGGCCGTTTTTTTTATGTAGAATTATAAAAGAGAGGAAGAAAAAAGATAGACAGCGGGGGGGGTGGGCAAAAACACTTTCTTCCTTATTTCTTGATTATTTTATAGGATTTATATATGGCTGCGGCTTGGCTGATTTCAGGATTTGCCGAAACGGGAATTGAAATCGTTTCAAACTCATCATTTTTCTGCACTAGAACTTGCGGTTTTCGTTTCAATTCAAGATCCTTTTTGAATTGTTCTGCACGCTTAATTTGTTTAGCTAAATAATCGCGCACCGCAACCCTGATTAACTCACTGCGCGATGGGTATAAGCTCTCATTGCCTGTCATCGCTTCCATTTCCTCAATAAAGGAACTTGGAAGATTTACGGTAATAATTTTCATGAATAAGAAACCTCCATTACTCTCGCATTGGTAAAGTTTTTAAGATGCCAAACGTTCCGCTTACGAGCCTCATTCGGGGGGGTAATGGGTGCGTATTAAGAACATAACATACACGGTTGTATCTTTACCAATACATTTAATCTGTCTGCAATCTATATAAAATTTATTCTCCTACTTTTGGGTATATATTTGCTCCATAGTAGCCATTACCCATTAATAGTTTAACTGAAAACCTTTTATAGCGCGAAGATTAATAGCATGAGCTTAATCGAAACGGCAATCCATGTTTTTTTATCTGAAGATTATCACGCCAAATAAGGATTAAATACAATTCTGGGAATGTTTTGTTAAATTCGTAGCATGCTTCTCCCGTCGATTTCAACTCAAACCCGCAATCAGAAATTCACGTTCGCAGACTCTTTCATTTGAAGATCGAAAAATTCATCCTTTCATCAAAAATAAATTTCCTTATTAATTGAAATGGTCATTTTTGCATCAAATTTCGGAGAGAAGGGAAAAAGCACCAAGGAAATATGGTTTTCATTTGATAAAAAAAGAATTATCGAAACCGCTTATTCACCAAGTTCATCAATGGTAAACGCGAGTTCTTTGGTTTCATTCTTGGAGATCACAATTAAATCGAATCCATTGCCGGTTAGCGCATCCCGTTTTACCGCATTTTTGATGACTTTTTTCACAAATTCAATTCCATCTTTAACAAGCATATTCGGATTATATTCTGCTTCAAGCAAGCCGTATGCGAATGTGGAACCGGTTCCGGAACAAGAAAAGTTGTCCGGCATCAAGCTTCCGATTGCATCCATGCTGTACATGGACGGCGTTCCATCTTCATCGACACCGGCGATTTCCACATTCGTGTAAATCGGAGCCATTTTTCGAGAATAAAGAAAGTTTGCCACCATTTTCGCCATTGCTTTTACCGAAATTTTGTGATTTTCTCGTAATTCATATAAATTGGCTTGGGCTCTCATTAACCGAACTAAATATTGGAGATCGCCTAATAATCCTGAAGCAGAGATGGCAATTCGACCATCATCCGTTAATGTAAATACTTTTTTTGTGGTTTTTGACAAGACCAAATAGTTCATGGTCATTCGGTTGTCGTTTCCTATGATAACTCCATCTTTGAACCTCACGGCTAAGGAAACCGCTCCGGGGATTGTGACTGACATAATGATTAAAATAGTCCTCATCTATTTAAGAACTTTCGGGCTTAGAAACCATAAGCTGCCTTCCAATCGCTCCGAAAGCATTTTAAGCCAAAAACTACGAATTATTTTCATGGTCGAAAAACTTCGGTTTGGCATTTTAGGCTTCGGGATTTTCGGGAAAAAGAGATTGATTCCGGGTTTTAAACATTCGGAACTTGGAGTAATTGAAGCAATAACAAAGACGAAAAGAGAGGATGCGGAAAATGAAGCAAAACAATTCGGAATCCCGAAAGCGTTTGCGTACTCAGAAAAACAACGAATGCTTGCAGATCCGGAAATCGACGCAATATATGTGGCGGGCCCAAACTATTTGCACAAAAAGGATGCGATAGATGCTCTTGAAGCGGGCAAACATGTGATACTTGAAAAACCGATGGCGATAAATGTTGAAGAATGCGAACAGATAATCGAAGCCGTGAAGCGAACCGGAAAAAAATTTATGCTCGCGAACTGTTTGCGTTTTAACGATACGGTCAATTATTTCAAAAACCATGTTCTAACTGGTAAATTGGGTCGCTTATTATACGGAACGGCGGATTATTGTTTCAATGTATCACAATCACCCCGAAAATGGGTGTATAACAAAGAAATTGCGGGAGGAGGTCCTTCATTTGATTTGGGTGCCCATACAGTGGATACGTTAAGATACATCTCGGGATTAAATGTGAAGGAAACTATCGCATGGGCATATCCAGCCAAAAGAAAGGAGAATGAAGTGGAACATACCGCAATTTTTAATTTAAAGTTCGAACACGAATTTTACGGTCGATCCATCGTATCTTTTATTCCGGAATATACCACATTCCTTGAAATCGTGGGAACCAAAGGAACTATCAGAGCAAGCAAATGGACATTGATAGAATCAGAAGTTACGGTAAATATTAGCGAGGGAGATAAAACGCACTCTGTAAAAGTTAAAAATGGAAATCAATATACCAAGCAAATTGATGCATTTTGCAAATGTATCATTGAGGATACGGAATCTCCTATTCCGGGTGAAGAAGGACTGCTTAATCAAAAAATTATACAACACATTTAAAGGAATTTTTAAGATTCGTTTTATTTTGATTTTTTTGTATTTTCAAAACCCAATGTATTTAAATCGATTTGAACTATTCAGCTCATGGTTGGAAGAACAAACGAAATAAACCTTTATCGAATTATGCTATTACTTGGAATATTGACATTTTTGGTCTCTTTCATAGTTATTATTTCACAGCGCACCCTTTTTTCTTACGGAAATCTCGATTTAGAGTTCTTTTTTGCGAAAGATTTTCTAATATTCTCGATAGGATCTGTTGTTTTGCTTTTATCTTCGGTGCTGGGTAAAAATTATCCCAAAAAATTCATTTAACTCTTATGATACTCTTTTTTTATACACCATATCCCTTTTTCATTTCTTGTGAATACGGCGATCTTTTTGTTATTAGCGGGTGGCTTGTGGGTTCCGCGCTACTCTATGGAGATTGGCTGGCTTATGCTCAAGACTTTCTCACAAATGGCTTTATTTTAATCTCCCCGTGAAGATCTTGATCCGCTAATTTAATTACTCTTGTTGTGGATTCATTTGAATGGGTTTCATAAATTTTCGAGAGCATGTTCCAATAAGTATTCTTCTATATTCTTCGTGCGTTTCGGTATTTTTTGCAATTCTTCTCCCGAACGATCTTTTTTGCCTTTTAAAAGGTTTTATTTCAGAAAGGATTTTCTTTTTCATGAAATATAAATTCATTTGGGATGTTTTGGTGGGAAGAATTGCGGGAACAGGTATCAATCTTTCGACCACAAAGCCTTCGACAATCGGGTATAACAATAAACGAATTTGGGGCATTAAGAAAATCGTGAACGACATGATTGAGTACTTTTACCATGAAATCACTTCAAGATTACCCCAAAACGAATCTTCATGTGCACCGGATCTCTTGGATGGGGTTTTATGTGAACTTCTTGCTCGATTTGAGATACCGAAAGAATATCTTGAAAAGGAATTCGAAAATTTGAAATCGGTACCCGGCGCATGGATCGGGCTTGACGACGAAATGAAATGTGCGTTCAAAATTAATGCGTTTTTCAATGCTATCGATAATAGTAGAGAAGAGTATGCAAAAAACACGCTGAATTTGATTAAAAATTTGTTCAACCCTCGAGGAGATGTTAGAATTCCAAATTTTCGAATAAAAAACTTTGGATTCTTGTTTCGGGCAAGAGAATACGCCAAATTATTTTCACAATATATCTGCAATGATGGTTATGCACAAACGGTGAAACGATTATCCAAGGTCTTATTGGAAGAATATTTAGATGTGAGTAAAGGGTTGGAAAATAAAAATGTTGATGCGATCCAAGCAATAGCAGAGAGCTCACCACCCAAAGAGCATGAAGATCTGATTAAATCATTGGAATCTGATAATTTGGGTTTAGTAATCAATGCGATCAATGAAATCCAAGAAAAGAAGTATGTTTCGATGAAAAAGTATCTCGAGCGATTATTGCAGCATCCGAATGAAGAGATTCAAAACAAAGCATTGGATGCGATTATGTCCTTTGAAACTGATTTGATTGCGGAATGAATTCTTTGATACATAGCGAAAAATATAAATTCTAAAATATTATACAAGATTAGTGAAAGAAAATGGTTTCAAATGAAGAATGGTGTGCAGTAATCCTTGCTGGCGGGCTTGGAACGCGGTTGGCTCCCTTAACAACATATATCTGTAAGCCTATGGTTCCGGTTACCAATAAACCGATGGTGGATTATGCGATTGATCACCTTCGATATGCTGGAATTAAACATATTATCATCGTTGTTAAACACTTAGGAGACGAATTGCGCGCGTTGATACAATCGACATGGACAGACGAAGTATGCAAGAAATTGGGCATCAAGATCGATGTTCCCAAAGTGGATTCATTGGGGACTGCGGATGCGGTTCGGAAAGTATATGATCTGATCGATACCCCTCAGTTCGTAGTTTCGATGGCCGATATCATTACAAATCTCCCGATGGAACAATTTATGAAATTCCACAAAGAGAAGAACGCGCAAGCGACGGTCAGCATGAAGCACATTGACCAATATGCGACAAAATATGGAAATACGATTTTGGGCCCTGATGCAAAAATAAAATTATTCATGGAAAAACCCGACCCGGAGGAGATTTACATTTCGTCATTAATTGAGTCCCATGAATTATTACCGATTATCAATACCGGAATTTATTGTTTCAAGAAAGAAATCGCCGATCTTTTGATGGATACCGATTTAATGGATTTCGGCTCCGAAGTCTTTCCATATCTCTTAGAAAATAAATATGATCTCTATGGATTCGTTGAAGATTATTATTGGATGGATATCGGCAATCCGTTGACTTATCTTTGGGCAAATTGGGATATGCTCCGGTTGTACGGCTGGCCGATTCAACCGGCGGGAATTCGAATCGAACAAAAACATTTATGGACTGCTACCGGGAAAGTGCCCGAAGGTATAGACCTTGCCAAAGAAATCTGCATTGGTGACAATTTTAAATATGGCAAAAATTGTAAAGTGAATGAATTGACCACCATCGGAAAGAATGTAACAATAGGAGATAATGTTGTATTAGAACGCTGTGTGATTTGGGATAACGTAAAAATAGGATCGAATTGTAAAATCGTGAATTCTATTATTTGTAATAACGTGGAAATCTCGGATAATGTCACGGTTCAGTCGGAGTCGGTAATCGGGCCTAATTGCAAAATCTCTAAAAATTTGGTATTAGATGCAAAGACCGTGAAGGCGGAATCAAAACTATAATCATTTTGGTGTTTTTTTTATTTGCATGCGTTGCGAAAAACGGCAACGCGCATGTTTTTATTCGCGGAAAGCGCAATATTTTTTAGAATTATTTATTTTTTATAAAATGATATCAACGAAAAGCAAGGAGTACCGGTGCAATTGAGAGAATATGTGTTCAAAGTAGTCGTTTTGGGGGATGGAAATGTTGGGAAAACCTCTTTGGTCTTGCAATATACCGAGAAAAAGTTCTCTACATCGTATGTAATGACGATTGGATCGAACTTTGCAGTGAAAATCTTAAATCTTCCCGAACGTGGTTTAAAAATCAAGTTTCAATTATGGGATCTTGCCGGACAGCCTCATTTCCAGTTTATCAGACCACCCTTTTATCGAGGCGCCTTATTGGCCATCCTTGTGTTTGACATTACCAATCGCAAGAGTTTCGATAACATCAATTTATGGGTTCGCGAGGCGAAAAACAATGTTGGGGATATTCCGCTCGTTCTTGCGGGGAATAAAAACGATTTGATAGAGAACCGGGTGGTTTCAAAGGCTGAAGGCGAAGCGCTTGCGAAAGAATTCGGTACTTTATATTTTGAAACATCCGCAAAAACCGGAGAGAATCTTGATGCAATGATGTTGCATTGTGTTGAAGAAATCTTAAAACGAATGACGGTCTAGGATAGTGGTTATTTCTTTTCATTTTCATACCATTTTTTGATCAGGTCTTCAGTCTTCAATTTTCTCATGTACACTATACATAGAATTCCGAATAAAAGCGATTCGAGCAGCCAAACCAAATTATAAATTGATAAATTCAATTTCCAAGTGATCGGCCCGATTGTTATATTACCAAAATTTGTGATCTCAAATTTCATGAAATCAAGGGTTTCTAATAATAGAAAGGGATGAAACCAAGGAATGTATTCGTGAGATGGGAGATCTAATAAGAGATGACTAAAGGCACCAATCATTGCCGAATAATATGAAATTCCGAGCCAACGGAAAGAATATCTTTTTGATTTGAGATTATCAAATTGATCAAAGCCTAAATAAGTGAGGAGGCCTTTTCCCTTTTCTACTCTTTGCACAATTATTGCTATAGCGGGTCCTATCCATCGAGACCATAAAAATGCGCAAAATATTGAAATCGGAATCACCCATGAAAAAATTCCAACAAATGAATGTCCTAATGGAATTTGGGCATCTATAGAGATATTTTTGAAGATTTCAAGGAGAACATACTCAAAATCCACCATTATTGAGCCGAACACCAAAGAGCTTCCATCAAATTTTTTCGGGAATCGAATTTTTAAGGGGAGCAGGATTCCTTGGTGAGAGAGAAATACGCTTGGCACAATGATACTCGAATTTCAATATATTTGAAGGTTTTGAAATAAGATCGCTGATAGTTGCATAGGCGTAATGATAGCGAGGTAAAAACAATGATAACGAGGTAAAAACAATGATAACGAGATAAAAATAATGATAGCGAGATAAAAATAATGATAGCGAGATAAAAATAATGATAGCGAGATAAAAATAAT
>CAZUTM010000095.1:0-3161 GCA_964623665.1 uncultured archaeon | reverse complement strand
GATAGCGAGATAAAAACAATGATAGCGAAATAAAAATAATGATTGCTGGCTAAGAAGAATGATTGTGCAATCGCTGCAGCCTTTAAAATCTAATTTGAAGATAAGA
Source organism: uncultured archaeon (assembly GCA_964623665.1). GTDB lineage: Archaea > Asgardarchaeota > Lokiarchaeia > Sigyniarchaeales > Promethearchaeaceae > CAZUTM01. The sequence continues at coordinate 3,055 of CAZUTM010000095.1, read as the reverse complement.
ATACAAAAAAGAAGAAAAATGGTTCACGTTTGAGTTGCATTCTTTATTTTTTAACTTCAACTCTTTTGTTTCTGAGATTGGATAATTTGCATCTTCTGCATTTTGTTGCGGATTTCGGGTTTAATGCACCGCACGCTCTGCAGATTTTTTTTTCCAAAAGATGATATTCAGAGACTTTCCTTAAATATGGATCTGTAACTGGCATAATTTCTCACTTTTTATGAATTGAAACTACGCAAAAAAATCGTTTTTAAAATTTAAACTATCGCATTTTTTGTTTGCTATTTGATAAATCCGAATAGCGATGATTGCTTTCCACCTCGATATTTTGCCATGACCTTTTCCAGCACTTTTTCGACTCGGTCTATGGAAAAGTCATTTTGTTCGACGAGAATTTCGATGATTTTTTCCTTATCCGGTTTTTTCCATTCCGGCGGTTCAAAAGACTCGTTGATTTGAGGATTTAAGAAGATATTGCGCACTTTGTTCACCAAGTCGATATCCAAATCGATGGGTTGTTTTTTGATTTCGATTTTATTCTTGATGATAGTTTCAATGGTTCCGTGTTCTTTGATGAGTTTTAGGGCGGTTTTAGCCCCGATGCCTTTGATTCCTTCGAAGAAATCGAGTCCTACCAAGATACCGATATCGATGAGTTGAGTTCTCGTGATTTGAAGGTCTTGCAAGACTTTATCGAGGGTGTAATATTCCAATTTTACTTCGATGGTGGTGTTTTTGAATTTTCTTGTTCTGTTCATTGAAAGGTTTCTAACCAATCTGGATGCGCCGAAAAGGAATGAATCATAATCTTGGGATCCCACCGTCCATGCGATTTTTTTTTCAACCAGATATGCAGCTTGGGCCTCTCCATCTTGTTTTGCTTGGATTACGGGGCATCCCATGGCCCTTAGGAGGTGTTTAGCAGAATCGATCATGGGTGCATTAATCTTACTGGTCGCTTGTGCATATTTCCGCGCCTCTTCGTAGTCTTCAGAATCTAACGCTTCTTCCATCTTGGTTTGTGCTTCTGCTTTAATGGCTCTTCTTCGTTCGATTTCCGCTTTCTTTAATTCATTTATTTCACCATCAAAAACAAAAATCGGTTTGATGTCTTGTTCCAATAGATTGGCCGTTCTGTTGAACAAGCCGGCAAGGTGGGATGTGGTTTCTCCGGCAAGGTTTTTTAGCGGTTCGCCATCTTGCCCCCGGATAATTGCCAAAAACTGATACATTTGGTTAAACGCATCAATGGCAATGATTTTTTGCGATAGGTCAATATACTCGATTTCTTTTTTACTTTCAGATACAAGCGGACTGATATCAACACCCATTTTTTTCACCTATTATTGAAATTTATTGAAAAAATGAAAAATGTGTTTATTAAAACCGTTGAGACCTGCTCTTTTAATCTTTTTTTACATCTTTATAGGCGGTCATCACGTTCGATTCTTTTGTGAATTTTTCTCCGGGACTAAAGTAATGCTCGGTGAAGGGGCTCATTAAATCGTAGACGATATCTTCGAGCAAGATCGGCATCGGCGTTCCCGCATCGATAAAACTTTGATAGTATTTATCCAAATCTTCGGGAGTTACCTCGATTCCTCGAGAACCATCGGATTCACGAAAGCCTTTCAGCCAACTGAAATATGTTCCGGAGATTATGATTTGCATCTGATGAGCCCATTCCGCATCAACCCGTATCGGTTTTCCCTCAACCAAGTTGGTGCAGAAGTCAACGCATTCAAGCACATGAGAATCTCTCCGCTGCGGCGGAATCGGAATCACTTGCCGCTTTCCTTCTTTATCATAAAACGCAATGATGATTTGTTTCTTTTCGTTTAATTCCAATGAGAGCGTTCCTTCCGAGCCTTCAATTGTGATTCCTTGCATCTGTTTCGCCCATGAAGTCTCGATAGTCCATTTTATTTCTTGTTTGGTATCTGCATGAATCAGTGTGACTTTTGTTTTAGCGTTGTCCTCAACCAGAAATCTTTTCAGTTCGTAGATGTTCCAGCCATCCGAATCCTTCATGGTTCTTTCGGGTTGAGTTCCGGATTTTAATTTGACAGCGGTAATATCTTTAACTTTGTATTTTGGACCGACAACTCCGTATCCGAACCCAATAGCGTGAATCCCCATGTCGCTCATGCAGCCTCCACCTGATAAAGAAGGATTCAAGAAGTGATTATTAAAACCCCACGAAGGCCCGTTATGTCCAAGCATGGTATTCATTTTTTTCACGGTACCGACTTTTCCGGATGCAACGAGTTCGCCTAATTTTTCGACGAATGCTTGCCAAAAGAAGTTTTCATTCAATTGGAATTTTCCTTTGGATTTGGCCGCGGCTTCAACCAACCATTTTGTTTCTAAAGAGCATCTTGCCGGGGGTTTTTCGGCCATCACAGATTTCCCCAAATTAAGCGCCCAAATAGCATACTGAGCATGTGCATAGTTCGGGGTGCATATATCTATAATATCCACATTTGCTATTAAATCTTTTACCGTATCATACACTTTCGCTTCTTTTTCAAAAATCTTGACTTTTTCAAGCAACCCCTTCTCATCTTCTTCAAGATCTTCTGGGTTTTCATCTTCATACGACTCGCGAATCATTTTCATAAGATCCTTCATTCGTTCATACCACGATTGGGCCCGTGCCTTTATCCGGTCGTAAAATGCGGTGACTACCGCATAAGGATGATCCGGATAGGCTTGGGAATGCGAATTGAAGATATCTCCCGTGCCGATAATCCCCACACGCACGAATTTGTTTTGCATACTTTTAAATCATACGCAAAAAATTTTAATCTTTTCTCTGGCTTCGCAAAGTATGTATTTTTCGAGAAGTTTAGAGAAGCGAGGGCGTCAAATCATTGAAGGAGTCTATTATTTTGGCGAAAGTGGGATGTTGGATTGCAATCAATATATTTTGAAAGCATCTAACGGCGACCTCACAATGATTGATGCCGGAAATGGAAAATCTTTTGATGGATTGGTTGAAGGAATGAAGAAATTAGGCTTAGAGATCCAAAAACTGAAAAAGATCTTACTTACA
>CAZUTM010000094.1:0-17924 GCA_964623665.1 uncultured archaeon | reverse complement strand
ATTTTCGGGTTTCTATCCGCTTCCGGAGAGATGAACGCCATCGGACATAATAAATAATCGATACCTTTCACGGCTTCGACACAATCTTTGTAATTTGTGGCATCGCCCCAAACAATCTTTAATCCATCACCAACGGAAACGCCCTTACAGTCCATATTAGAGCATTTCGATAGTCTCATCCATTTTTTAAATAACTCTTTGTTTTTTTCCGATGCTCTTTGAAGCAGAACGATATTGACTTCTCCCCGTTCTTTTCTTTTCCATAATGCCTTAAACGCTTCATAGCCCATCGAACCGGATCCACCGGCCAAAAACACGGTCTTCTTTGCAACAGTGTTCATTACCGCTTTAAAGTCCGGCAAAAATAAAGAACATGTTGCTGTCGATTACAATTATCCATTTTTTCACTGCTGTCAATGAACAGCATTTAAATAATAAATCGTCTTTTTGTTCTTATATGCGAATTATAAAGCTGAAAATTTCGAACGACATCTTTGAGGCATTTTTTGGATTCAATATTTTCAACGACATTGAGCAGATTGAAGTAAAAGTGAATTTCCAATATGATGAGGACAGCTTTTTCTCGCTTCAAGAAATAATTTTTAAAGATTTTGTTGGGGATGATTGGGAAAACGTTTTAAGAAAATACTTCAAAGTGGAATTCTTACATGTCTTGCATCGGACTGGCAATGTCGTTCAATGTGTTTTGAAAATTAAAACCGGCGGACCGATATGGAAGGCATTAAAGGGGAATTGGGCCATTATACCGCCCATTAAAATGACATCTCAATTTGTTAGCGTGATACTCATCTTACCTCTCGAATATGTCGAACTTTTGTACGATCTTCTGAATAAAAACGCAACGAGTTATGAAATTGCTTCAATAAACTCCATCGATTCGAATGGATTTTTCGAAATGGACAAATCCATGAACACACGAAAAAATTTGGAATTGAAAATCACGCCAAGACAAAAAGAAGTCGTGAATTATGCTGTCAAAAATGGTTATTACCATTCTCCGAAAAAAATCACCGCTGACGAAATCGGAGAAAAATTCAACATAACGGTATCCGCCGTGAACCAATTGCTCAGAAAGGTGGAGCATGGTGTCATGAATCACTATTTCTCTTAATCAATTTTTATCATCTGCATTTATTTTCCTTTATCAAAACATTTTTAACGCTGAAAATCAAATCTTTCTTCATGAAATTGTTACCCAAAGCCGTGGAGTCCGTTTCAAAAGAGAAAGCTGAATCATTTGATTTCAGCACATTGGTCTCAATGATTTTCGATGTATTCGATAAATTCTCCATAGGCACTTATCGAGAGAAGTTCGATGACATACTTACCAATTATGTTTTCGGGTATTGCGCTTATTTGGCCGAAGATTTTCAAGTTGCAATTTCGCTGCTTAATAAAGTACCAAAAGATTGCGATCTTTTTCCTTATGTGAAATATAATCTTGCGGAATGTTATTTCAAATTGAATGATATTCCTTCCTTTGGGAAATTGCTTCAATTAGTTAAGCGGGGAGAGCCGACATACTTTCATGCCCAATTGCGCATTATAAAATATTTGCACGTGCTCAATAAAATGCAGGATTTTGCTCAAAGATTGGAAAATCTAAAGAACGAATCTTCTCTTCCAAATGAGATAATTTCAGATACCGTAAAATTTTTAATCGAAATTGATGACTTCAATAATGCTAATCTTTTTCTAAATAAATATAAGGATCTTTCTTTGGAAAAGATGCTGTTGCATCAAAGGCTTCAAAGTTCGTTGTTTTCTTCCACACCAAATGAATTCGCGAAATTTTTCAACAAGGAAATTTCTCATGTGTGCCTAAGAGATGTGTATGAAATTTGCCGGGTATATAAAATGGCGCAAGATTTGTTTACGAAACTATTACAAGTGAAGATTTTAAGGAGCAAAAGCCCGGATGAAAAAGATTTTTGGATTTCGATGAAAGCGTATATAGAACAAGATGTTGAGGGCTGCCTTGAAAATCTGCAAAAGGTATCGGAGAAATTTTATTCTATCGAGTCTGTCTATTGTTTGGTTGCATTCTGTTATGCACAACAAGACCGCAAGCAAGAAGCCGTTGATTTATTGAAACAAATTCCTTCTTCAATTCCGGAATATGAAATAATTCAATATCAAATGTTTGAATTATATATCTCGCTGAACAATTTGGAAGAGGTTACCAAACTGGTATCAAAATTTCCCCAAAAATCCGAGTTCTATAATCTGGCTAATTATCAAATGGCGAAGATGCAAGTTGAAAGAAAATTGCTCGCGATTGCAAAAAACCGATTGGCACTTGTTGAACCGAATTCTTCTGTATACGTGAGAGCACAAATCTTGCTTGAAGATCAGCTGTATGACGATTATGAAACAGACCCAGAAATCGAGGCTGAAGGCCTTCCTGCTGAGGTAAATTTGTTGACGATCTATAAAAATGAAAATGAGGAAATAGAAGACATTAAGCGCTTCTTTCGATTTCAATTGAACCGATTCGATAAAGATTATAAAAGAAAATTAAGTAAAAAACACTCGATTTTCTAATTAGAGCAAAATTGAATTCAATTTTTTCGGTTTTTGATCGAGATCTCGATATACCGACATTTCTTCGGGTGATTCTATTACATTGGGCGTTTCATCGATTTCTCCTTGCTCATTTTTGATTCTTTCAATTGGCAAATTGAAATATTTAGCCATGAACTTCAATACGGGTTTGCGTTTTGAATATTGATAATTATGGGCATCCTTTGGTAGATGTGCGTTCTCAACCTTATCTTCGGCACCGTAGAATCCAAATATGCGCTTAATGAAAGGATATTCTCGTTCTGGAACGAACCGGGTCCAATCTGTTCCGATCGAAACCAATAACAAAGGTTTGGGTGCGATCATTGCTGCAATTTCAGCGTTATTCGTGGCATAATCGAGATCTTTCGATTTATGAACCGGCATGCCGCTTTCACATACGCATCCTCCGTAGAACCTAGAAGAGACCATTACTATCGGTGCGGAGAGCATGATTCGGTCATCCACTGCCGCAAGCATAAAGGATTGTGTCCCCCCGCCCGATGCTCCCGTGATTGCGATTCTTTGAGGATCCACTTCGGGAAAACTCAACATGAAATCCAGCGAGCGAATGCTGTTCCAGAGTTGAATTTGAAAGGCATTCTTGTTTTTATGTTCGATTTGTTCCGAATTTCCGTAGCCGATCATATCGTAAACAAAGGCATATGCGCCCATGCGGGCAAAATCTGCGGCCAAATTCTGGTTATCGGGTTCAAATCGGCCGAATGTGAAATGGCCGTGGGGAATCAAGATCGCAGCGATCGATTTCTCTTTTGGAGGATCATTGGTATGTGGCCGATATAATGAGCCCGTATGATAGAAGCCCGGTAAGGTTTCAAAATACACCGATGAAACGGTGTAATCTCCGTGCAATCGCGTGTCTCTAATCGTGGGCTTCAAAGGGCTGCGGTCTTTTAATTTGTTTTTTACTCCGGAGATTTCTAAAATTCCGTTGCGGATCTTTTCTTTTCGTTGTTCCCATTCTTGTTTATTCGAATAGAATCCCTTAATTTTCTCCAAATCGCTGTCTCCTTTCAATGGAAACGATCGTTCCACGACATTTCGATATATTTTTTTGAACATCATCAATCCTCAAATGAAAATTTTCAAATCATTAAAAGTTTTTTCCGAAAAACCGCTCCGTGTTTTTTATCGATTGTTCCGCCACGTCTTCTTGAGATAAGTTGTGGCTATAAGCAATTGCAGCAATAGCATAAGCAACATTTTTTGGCTCATTAATCGGCTCCATGACCTTAAAATGTTGATATGGGCTATCGGTTTCCGTTACTAGCGCCTCTAATTTCACTTTCTCTGTATTTCTTCTCCATCGCTTATGGCCCCATGCCGAACTGGGCACGGAAAACGTAAAGCCGAGTTCTGTAAATTGTTGTGACCACGCTTCCGGACCCGAAAAACAGTGAAGCATGCATCTTTTTGGATCAATCGAGTATTCTTTTAAAAGATTAACCAAGAGCTTATTAACCGCGTCGGGTGCATTGAATTCATGGCTTGGATTTTTAGGATCGACATCGTGTGTTGCGGCATTTCGAAGATGGAAAACGTAAGGTTTGTTCAACGTTTTTGTGTTTTCAAAGATCCATCGCAGCTCTTGGATTTGTTTGTCTCGTTTATCCAATGTTTTTGCATGATGAAAATCCAAGCCGATCTCTCCGATTGCAAGATAATCATTATTCGTTTTTACGAATTCCAACCACTTTTCCCGTTCTTTTTCATATTCCTTTGGATGTGAATATGTGACCGTTTGTGGTGCCCATCCAACGCAATAATATGCCGAATCATGATTTCGGACGAATTCGCTCATTGCATATAGAGTTACTAAATCGATAGAACTCGTGATCATTGCAATACCGCCAGATTCCTTGAAATTTTTCAACTGTGTTTCGGGTTCCGGGACCGACTTATTTTCATGCGGGTATGGAACATGACAGTGCACGTCAATGAAGCGAAGTCCTTGGTGAGGTTCCGGAATATTTTGCATAAAACCAATAATCCACAATAGCGAAAAAGTTTTTTGCTGATTCGTCTTAAGTTTAATCATGAAATACTCTAAAGATCGCCAAATTTCCTTATTATTGATTCTTCTATTCATTACTGTCAATGTAAATTCCATTCCGAGTACCCGCGCATGGCAAACAAGTTTCAAAATGGAAAACCTGTCCTCGCGGACGTATGTTGTTCCTTTGAATCAAACTGAAAAGTATTTTACTGAGGTAACCGCGCTATATTTTGGCGTTTTTGAGTTATACATTATTGGCGAACGGCCGAAAATGAATTTCGTTTTGGCGGATGGAACTCTGGAGCCGTGGCTTTTAGAGAACGCACTGGCATCCAATACCACCACCTCGGGCCCTCTCGAATATGATGAAGAGATCAAGGCAAAATATGGGAATGTCACCACTTCGTATCAAAATAAAACAATCCTCGAATTTGAAGCGCCATGGAATGGATTGTTCTATTTGGTTATTGTTTTACGACAAGGTGGACCCGATTTCTTTTATATGAATTCGAGCCATGAGATGAATCCGTATTTCATTCCTTTCATTCCCGGTTATCCGCTTGAAGTTGTGATTTCTATCGTGTCTATTTGCACTATTCTTATTGTTCGAAAGATCCGAGGATCTATTCGGAATCGTTTATTCTGAGCGTTTTTTCTTTCCTTTTTGCTTGTTCATTAATTATTTGGCGCTTTTTCAGATTTTCAAGATAAATGCGTTCGTTTTTAAAATTTATAGAAAATAAAAAAAATCTTCAATATTTTTGATTGTCATGGGTAAAACGATTGCGCAGAAAATTTTTGATAGCCACATCGTGGATGATTCCTTTGGTGACACGAAAATCGTTAAGTTGGATGCCGTGTTTGCGCATGAGATCACCACGCCACCCGCTATCAAAGATTTGGAAGCGAAAAAATTAGACAAGGTCTTTGACCCTACCAAGATAAAAGCGGTTATCGATCATGTAACTCCTTCAAAAGACACTCTCTCTGCCATTCAAGCGAAAACCTTGAGAGATTGGGCGTTTCGGCACAAAATAAATGATTTTTTCGATGTTGGTCGAAACGGCGTTTGCCATGCAATATTTCCGGAAAAGGGCTTTGTGAGGCCTGGCTATATCATAATAATGGGTGACAGCCATACGTGTACGCATGGTGCATTCGGTGCTTTTGCATGCGGTGTGGGCACGACCGCATTAGAGGTGGGGCTTCTCAAAGGATTAGCCGCGCTTGAATATCCTAAGAGTATTAAGATCGTTTTAAATGGAACGCTCCAAAAAGGTGTATATGCCAAAGATGTGATATTAACCGTGATTTCAAAATTAACCACCAACGGAGCGACCGATTTGGTCATGGAGTTTTCCGGGACTTTGGTACCCAAATTATCGATGGAAGAGCGAATGACGATTTCCAATATGGCGGTTGAAGCCGGTGCGACTTCGGGTATTTTTTTACCTGATGAGGTGACCCTTGAATATTTATGGCCTTTTATTCGTGCAGAGTATGGTGATGATAAACAAAAGGCTCTTACTGCCTTTAAAATATGGCATTCTGATCCCGATGCCTTCTATGTGAAAACCTTAGAGATTGATGTTAATTCGATTGAACCCGTGATAACGATAAAGTATACTCCCGATCAAGTGATTAAGGCCAAGGATGCTAATATAAAAATAGATCAAGCGTATATAGGGTCGTGTACCAACGGTCGAATCTCAGATCTTAGAATTGCCGCACAGATCTTGAAAGGAAAACGGATTCCCGATCATGTTCGCGGAATTGTGGCACCAGCAACCACCGAAGTCTATAAACAAGCGGTGAAAGAAGGTCTTGTAGAAATCTTCATTGATGCAGGGTTCGTTGTTACGAATACAACATGCGGCGCATGCTTGGGAATGTCGAATGGTGTTATCGCACCCGGAGAAACCGCAATAAGTTCAACAAATCGAAATTTCAATGGTCGTATGGGTAAAGGTGGTATGGTCCATCTCGCAAGTCCCGCGACGGTCGCCGCTTCGGCATTAGCCGGTCGGATCGTGGATCCTAGGGATTATTTGTAACAAAGGAGGAATAAAAATGGCACAAGCTAAAACAAAATTCGGGGGAAAAGTCTTTTTCCTTAACCGGGCAGATATTAATACCGACGAGATAATTCCCGCTAAATATCTGACATATATTGATCGCGAGCCTTTGAAACCGTTCTTACTTGAAGATTTAAAGATTGAAGGATTGAATCCAAAATCAATAAAATGGGACGAGTATCAAGTGATCATTTCGCGGGCCAATTTTGGATGTGGGTCTTCCCGAGAAATGGCCGTATGGGCATTCCAAGTCAATGGAATATCCACCATTATTGCTTCGAATTTCGCAAGAATCTTCAGAGAAAATGCATTTAATGACGGGATGTTAGCGATCGAATTGAATGAAACTAAAATTAGCGAGATATTCAATAAATTCTCCGATAAAAAAGATGTAATCGCAGACATCGACTTGGACGCTCAAGTTATAAAAATATCAAGCGGAAATAGTTCAGAAAACTATAAATTCGAATTGACTCCATTCCAAAAAGAACTCGTTAAATATGGTGGATTGGTTCATTTCATGAATTCTAAATATTGAAGTAAATCGTTTATACTCTTTGAATTTTTTTATTCAACTATCTCTTTTTATTTTCAATTTCTAGCACTTTTTTGCGCTTTTTTGTAAACATAAAAAAATAAGGGAAAGGGACATTCCCAAAGAATATTCACGTGCTAAACAGAACGTGGAAAACTCAGTTCACGGAAACTTTTTTTCGGTCTTTTTTTGCACGTTTACCGAAACCCGTAAATTGGTGAAATGTGTCGTTTAATTTAAATATAAAAAAAAGAAAAATCAAAGGGACATCGGAGCATTCCCAAAGAATATTCACACCGAAATCAGAACGTGGATAATTCGGTTCATCGAAACTTTTTTTCGGATTTTTTATGTCAACAAAGTAGTTTAAAACGAAAATTCATTTAAAAAAACTGAGATAAAATAAAAAATAGCGAATTTTTTTATAATGTGGAGAAATCTAAGGTTCTAAAATAGTCTTCAACCGTCTCGGCTCTTCTGATTTGTTTAATCGAGCCATCGGGTCTTAATAACAATTCTGCGGAACGTAATTTTCCATTGTAGTTAAATCCCATCGCATATCCATGCGCTCCAGTATCATGAATTGCTACAATATCTCCCCGTTGGATTTCCGGAAGCATCCTATCGATAGCGAACTTATCGTTATTTTCGCACAAAGAACCCGTAACATCGTATTTATGGGTCAATGGCTGGTTTTCCTTTCCGAAGACCGTAATATGATGATATGCGCCATATAGTGCCGGTCTCATGAGATTTGCCATGCACGCATCCAATCCGACATAATCTTTATATGTGTGTTTCAAATGTCTTACTTTGGCGATTAACCAGGCATAGGGACCAATGACCATTCTTCCGCTTTCCGCTACTATCTTCACCGGATCCAAACCCGCTGGTATGATGATTTTTTCATATTCCGCTTTTATGCCTTGTGATAATTTGAATAAATCCACCTTTTCTTGTTCAAGTCGATATGGGATTCCGATTCCTCCGCCCAAATTGATAAATTCGATTTTAACCCCCACTTTCTGCTTTACCTCAACCACCAGTTCAAATAAAAGCCGAGCGGTCTCGAAAAATGAATCAAGAGATAGTTCATTGGATGCGACCATCGTATGTAGCCCAAAGCGCTTTGAGCCTTTTTCTTTCATAATTCGATATGCTTCAATGATTTGAGGTTTTGTCAATCCATATTTTGCTTCTTCTGGTTTTCCGATAATTGCATTTACTCCCGCTGCCTTTAATGGGCCGGGGTTATATCGAAAACAGATCAGTTCAGGAATTCCAGCAACTTGTTCCAACATATCGATGTGACTTATATCATCAAGATTAATGATTGCACCGAGTTCTTTGGCTTTTATAAATTCTTCTGGAGGGGTGTCGTTTGAAGTGAACATGATATTTTCGCCTGTAATTCCAACTTTTTCGGACATAATTAGTTCGGGCAAAGAACTACAATCAGTGCCCATTCCTTCCTCCTTTAATATTTTCAAAATATGAGGATTCGGACATGCTTTCACGGCAAAATAATTCTTAAACCCTTTAACCCATGAAAACGCTTTATAAAACTCTTGGGCATTTTTCCGTATTGCAGCCTCATCGTAGATATGAAAAGGAGTCGGATATTTCTCAATTATTTTTTTAATTTGCTCCTTCGTGAGAGGAACTTTTTTTTCCACCATAAATATCAAAATTCATCGAATTTATTAAATTTGATTAAGCTCTGCGTGGGAAATGGAAATCAAAATGTTGTGAACAGCTCTTTGAAATCACTGCTAAGTATTTAAGAATCGCAAAGGTTCGCGCTAAAATTCTTATAATAAATCCAAGCATTTTTCACGTAACTTAAGCAAAAGCAAAATTGGTCGGCGCTAATGAAATTGAGAACGTCTCGGCCGTTGCTTCAAATAGGTGTAAAGGAGAATGAAAAAGCATAGATTATTACGTATTTCTATCCTCGGTATCTTCATTTTATCTCTTGTTTTGCTTTCTTCGCTGATTCCGTTCACGGATCTCTCAATGACCGTAGAAGAAAAAACAAATGATGTGCCGGCGCCCTTTGTTCCGAAATTTTCGGGAAACGGATCGGAATTAAGGGAACTGCCGTATTTTAAGAGATCTTTAGAAGATGCCGAATGGATGGCAAAATACTTACAAGACAATATCACCAAGGAATATGAAGGCAACTTCTTCCATTCTGTTAATGAAACCGGTGGTATTGTTGATGAACGTCATTTTACTGAAGATTATATGCATCATTTAGGCGGAACCTTCAAATTATTTTTCGATATGCCGCTGTTTTGGCGTAATGGATATGAAATTCTGAATAGAACACCCGCATTTAACACAACCAATAATGCCTTTTACTCATGGGTAAGCAAAGATTGGGATTCTGTCTCGGAGCAGTATCTTGTGGTAGATAACGCTTTACCGATTGTGTATTTAGCCGATATGTGTACCACACTAACTCCGGAATTACCGAACTCTTACGGCGGAGAACTCATAATAAAAAATCACTGGAATACAATTGGCTCCTTGTTTTGGGATGAGTCAGTCAAATTATACAATTATTCCACCACAGATGCAAATAAAAATGTGAGATCTCAAGCGATTGCGGCACTTGCAGGATTCTTACTTCATAGAACCAATATTAATGTTGAAGATTCGGTTCGCAATGATGCTTTGAACCGTTCACAAGCAGTGATGAATTCTCTGATTTCAAATAACATTTGGAACCCAACTTTTGGTTACTTTGAACTCGATAGGAGTGCCAACTTGATTACGGGAGATAATCGACTTGATTTGGAAACCAATGCATGGGGAATTACCGCGTTAGTAAGCTGGTATATCGAAATAAATAAAGCCAATGCTACGATCCTTCAAAATGCTGAAAGAACCGCCAGAACCGTTCGATCATCGCTTTATAATAGCACATACGGTCTTTTAATGGAAAAATCACTTCCCCCCGCCACGGTATTGGATTATACCATTTCATTTAGATCTAATGCATTAATGATACATTCATTCATTGATTTGTTTGAAATAACGGGAAATCTCACATATTTCAATTGGGCGTATGAACTCTACAGCAATATTGAAAAACACTTGCGAGATGAAACAAATGGTTTCTTCTACACCGCCATTGGGCAGAATCAAAATACAAATAAAGGAATTGCCGGATTTGGACTTTATATTCGCTCGTTAAATTTATTGTCTCAAAAAGTCTCAAATACATACTTGGATATTCGATTAAACCAGACTCAATTGACTTATCTTGAAGATACTCAAATAAATATCACAACCACCTACTATCTTCTGATTAATACCACTTATCTTGGAGTCACGAATATTTTCCATAACGTGTCATTAAATGCATCATCAGTACAACTCTATTTCCTTAACCCCAGTGACTCTTTAGTGGCCATCCAAAATGGAACCGCCAACGCAAATGGAACCTATTCTGTCAATTGGACTATCCCGGCCAATTCATCGATTGGCCAATATAAAATTAATGCCTATGGCAATTTAACCGGTATTAAAGCGGCCTTTAATAATACCAGTTTTGAGTACAAATCCGGTTTGACCATCGAAGCGACCCCGTTGTTTGAATCAATTGCGAGCGGAAACACAGAAAAAATCAATATTACGATTACATCTTCTAGAAAAACGAATTTAACGGTTCAAATTAAAACAGGCGGAGAGAACTTTGATGAGGAAAATAATGGGGTTCATTTAATTGCTAATGAAACCACAAAAGATTTGCTGGTTAACGCAACGGCATCCTTAACTTCAAATGCTACTTCGGACCAACTGCAAATCAATTTATACAACGGGACGGTTCTTGTCCTTCAAAAAAATATCTCATTAAATGTTGTTAACCCCGTGAAATATATTAAAACCAAAGAAGTCGCATATTTCTTTGCTGGAGAATCCTTTACCATGGAAATCTGGCTCGAGAATCTCCGAAAGAATGGATCTGAAACCGTTAAAGTCTCTGTTGATGGAATCTACATTGAAGATAATGCTTCGAACTTTGTGGTTGATGCTGGTTCAAATAAAATCATCGCATTCCCAATCAAAATTACCCAAGATGCCCCAAGAATGAGAATTACCTTTAATTTAACGGTCATAAGAATCTTGGACAATAAAACGGTGGTTTCATTCTTAAACCAATTAGTCATTAAATCAAAGATCGATCTTAATAATATCATTGTTCCAAGTGAAATTCCGCACGGAAAACCCGTGGAAATTTATTATCAATTAACAAACAACAAAGATTCGATTCAATACATAAGTATCTTTTCCAACAATAAACAGATCATGACTAATGTTGCTTTGATTCCGGGAATTAATTATATTTCTGTTCCAATTCAAGGAGCAATAATCAATCCTTATGACTTTGGAGTTAAGACATATCAAATGAAAATTCAAGATTCAGAAGGAAATATTATCTCCACCGATTTTATTGAAATCAATGTCCAAATTAGCCCGAACTCGCTTTTCTTTGGATATTTCCTTCCATTCTTGATTCCAATTTTCGGAATTGCTATATACAAACAAAAATCGCTAGAAATAAAGAAAAGAATTGTATAGAGGGAAAAAAAATGAAAAATCATCGTATCTACATCCAAAAAAAAGGGAAATTCCCTTCATTTGCGCTCTTTATCTTAGCTGGAGTTATTTTTTCATCAATCATATTAACTCCAATTACTAATGACAATGCTAAGACCGCTGAATTATCAAGACAACCAACCGCATCTGCCGGTATTACGATTGCTGATATAACAACAAATATCTCTACCATAATCTACCGAGGATGGCAAACAATGAACATTACACTGAATACAACGAATTCGGGATATTTGATTACTGATTATTGGTTTGTAACTAACATATCTTTGGTTGGAAATCTGAATTATTCAATTAATATGACACAAATCGGATCAAGTCCCTTATTTACCTGTAATTGGGTGCCTTTAATTTCAGACCCGGTAGGTACATTCAATGCATCGGTGTTGGTCATTAGAAAAATCGATGACGTTGTTATGGATCAAGTGAATTTAAGCAGAACCCTTATGAATAATAAACCATCGGCTGGAATCTCGCTCAATTCAAATGAGTTAAAGCGAAATCAATCTTTGATTGTCAATGTAACTCCATCAGATATAGAAACACCCACAATAAATCTTTCTTGGAAGGTGGAACTATACAACAGCCAAAACGTGTTTTACTCAACAATCATACCCATGACTAACAATAACGTCTCAGCCAGCTATTTGATTCCCACAACCATCAATGTTGGGTTCTATTATATCAATTCAACTTGCTTCGATCCAATCGAATCCAATTCAGTGATCTATAATATTGTAATCAGAAATCAAGATCCCGTTATAGAAAGTGCGGTGTTAAATCAGACCACAATCCTAAGAGGAAATCAAACATTCACCGTTTCTGCTAACGCTACTGATGGTGATTCGCTTGATAGTCTAAAAATGAAATTAACCACAAGAGATCCAAGAACTGGCGCAAATCTTTTCCTCGTTGGGTACGAAGCAATCAACCCGATTGAAGCAGGAACTGGAAAATTCATGAAAGAGTGCAGTTTGCCATACACCGCATCCCTTGGAAAAATGCAAATCTTCGTTGAAATGTATGATGCCAATGAACAGACTTCTAAGGATATAGAAACCTTGGAAATTGAAGTCTTGAACAATGCCCCTCAATTCTTAAATTTCAGTATCAACAATAAAACCGATGGTAATTTTGTATTTACCGGGAATGAAGAATTGACCTTTGGATTTTGGGCATCCGATCCGGAAGGCACTATGAGATACGCAAAAGTGCAAATCTTATCCGAATCAAACTCAACCTATGGTCATTATAACTTCACATTTGATATGCGAACTAACCAAGCTAACTTCACAATCTTCACAAAGGATATACCGGTAGGTCAATATGTTCTTTATGCTTATGTTATTGATGCGGATGGTGCTCAGACCAAAACATCTATGGTATTTAATGTAGTGATCAAACAAGATATTGTTGGAACAAACTTACCGTGGATTATGTTAGGGATTGGGCTCCTCGTGGGGATTGCGGTCAGCACTTTTGTGTTTACAACCAAACAGAAAAAAGAAGAATCGAGGATCATCAAAGATACAAAAGTTATTGCCAAATCCGAATCGGTTGAACAAAAGACATTAACCGCAGCACAAAAGAAAAAGCTTAGGGAAATGAGAAAACTGGGAAAAGCGCCAAAAGAAGAACGCGAGACCGAAGAGGAAATAACCGAAGATGCTGAAGATGAGGTCGAAGATGCTGAAGATGCTGAAGAGCCTCAAGAAGTGAAAGAAACACCGCAAAAAACACCAACGAAATTTAAAAAGCGATTATAAAAAGTTAATTAAAAAACCTTTTTTTTACTCAATTTTAATTTACTTTCAGCATGTTATTTTATCACCATGGAACTCATCTTGTGATTATTAAACGTTATAGGCTGGATCGTAATATTTGTGTGATTTACATTCACTCGCAAGTACATTTCGGTTCCATCCTTGTTCGTATTACCTCCAAGCCCCGCTTGTATGACCGCACCATTCCCTTGACCAGAATCAATAATAGGTGTTGATAAAGGATCGAAATCCGTTCCATTAAAATAAGATGTTAGATAAGAATGGGTGTGTCCGCAAAATATTGCATTTACTCGATACTCCGAAGCGACTTTCATGATTCCTGTATTATTTCCGTGGTGTCCGTTTGTAACGGAAGGATTCACATGCATAAAGATGAGGCGAAATCGCACATTAGGGTGCTTATTTAATTCGTTTTTGAGCCAATTCGCTAAATATTGATCATCGCCGGTATACCATGAATCATCGGGTATCCAGCGATCCAGAAAAACCAATTGGACGTTTCCGTAGATTATCGAATAGGAAAATTGAACATCGGCGTATTTTTGATACGGATAATAATATCCCATCCATCTGCCTCCTCGATCATCATGTCTTTCGTGATTTCCCACCGCAATTAGATGACTTTGATTCGAAGCAAAATCGTAAAGGCCAATATCATCGAACCATAATTTCCAAGTTTGATAATCGACCCCTCTACTAGTAATATCCCCACCGTTCACCGAGAAATCCCATCGATAATTATCGGCTTGTGCATGCTCATACATGAATTTCGTCATTTGAACTCCTTGGAGGGCACTAGAAAGCGGATTGTTTGTGCGAGGATCTGACCAAAAGAGGAATGAAAATTCTGCATCCTCCGAAGGTGCTGTTTTGAATGATTTTAAATCGAATCCCGGAATTTTATAATAATAGATTGTATCGGGCTCCAAATTATTAATGGCCACCTTGTGCACTTGACTTACCTCAAATATGAATGCAGATTCGAGCAAATTCTGCGGATCTTTGCCATATTTAACTTCAGAGTAGGTCAAAAATTGGCTATGCCAACAAATTGTAATCGAATTTTTTGGATCTTGATTCGGGCCCCATGTAATATACGGTCCGGCATCGTATACGCGATAGGGGGCGGCTGTACTTGTGAATATCAATGCAAAAATTCCGGCGTTAAAGAAAAAAACAGACAAAACTATTGAAACCATTTTTAGTTTTGCATCTTTTTTTGTTTGACCATCGATTCGATAAAAAAGAAACACGCCTAGCGCTAAAAATGCTACCATCAAAACGATAATCGAATGAACAATTAGTTTACCCAAACTCCATGGTGATTCGGGCCAATCGTACGGCCAATAATATAATTGAGGCCAAAAGATGTAGGCTAAAAACAACAAACAAAAACATGCAAAAATCCACCCGAACAAATATGTGGTTAAAACAAATTTGTTCTGTTTCACTAATTCTTTGAATCGTTGTCCAAGATTCATGTATTCGGCTATGTTTTATTATTCTTAAGCATTTTTGTTTCAATCACAAAATCGTATAGGTTATTCCTTTTCCGATCGGATGGGTTTTGTGTCTTAATAAGAAATTGATTCTGCTTTTCCAGGCTTAAATTTATTATTAAGAATTGAAACGGCATAGATTTTTTTTATTTTCAATAACCCGAAACAAGAAAATATAAGATCCCGTATGTCATATATCGTATAGATACGGGATCTTTTAAACCCAAAGAAATATTTATAAACGGAATGCTCTCTGCAGCGAAAAAAACCGCAATACAAAAATGATTATATTAAGAATAAAAAAAGGAAAAATCAATGAATGATCTTAAATCGGGAGTCTTCCTCTTGCCCCTTCTGCGGTTCCTAAACCAAAATACTCGGTGGTGATAAATGCCATGGTTGAGACATCTTTTGTATTCTGGATAATCGCAGAATTTTCTCCAAAAGAACCATTCCTATTCGTTAACAACGAGAATAAATCCGATTGCGAAAAATATAAATCATCATTAAACAAATTAAATGCAAGATATTTGGCATTCATTAATCTTGTTTCTGAATACGAAGAGTTATGCATATATGCTTCATTCCAATCCGCATATTCAAAGCGGTTCGCATGCACTATCATGTCACTTTGGTTCAAGCGTAGAGATGTTATATTATTTTGGATTCCGATCATGGATGTCGAATTTATGAAAAGCAAATTCAGAACAAACTTTGGATTTTCCGAGAATATGATACCCTTGAATTCATCAATATTATTTGCGTTTTCTAATGCCATTCTAAATTTTATCATTTCGGGAAGCCCGGAACCGGTAGAAATATTTGTACTCAGAACGTTTGTTAAGGATAAAACCCCCTTAGAATTTTTTGCGGTCGGAAGTGCCAATATCCCTCCCAATCGTAAAGAAAATACGCCGTTCTTTCCTTTAATTTCATGATAAACGAATGAAATCGACTCCAACATCTTTCCTTTTCCAAGGATCGTAGTAAAATCAAAATTTTGTCCAGCAACGATTGTTCCGTTGCTATTCTTCACTGCAATTGATGTGCATCCTATCGGATTTTGATTCAAATTTCGCATAGCGTTGATCTTTCCATAGTAAATATCCAAAAAGACGTTCTGTTTTAGAAGATCTTCATATGAAACATAAATCCCTGTTCTCACCGAAACCCCTTTGGCAATCCCTTTCATTTCTTGGATATATTCGCTCGGAATATGGTTTTCATACTCCCGGATCAAGGCCATATCGTCATTATTAATGTACATCCCCATTGCAACCTTCGCATTTAGAATTTGTCTCCATAAATGATACCCGGTATGAAATCCCAGCGAATAATAATCATCTGCTTTGATATTCAAATAATTCTGCCCGTTTGAATCAATCCATTCAGCGGAGCCGCTAATCGGAGTCTCAAATGAAAAATAAGAATATAATCGAACCGATATATTTGAAGCAAACAAAACAAGACCGATGACCAACAATGATTTTCCAATTTTGGCTTTTCGATTGGTTTTCTTCGCTTTTTCTGTATTATCGGTTGAAATTTCCTCCGAATTATTCGTTTGTTTTCCGTTAAAATCGAGATTCCCGTTATCCGGCTTTTTAATATCTGAAATCGCATAATACATCAGCGATGCGAGAATACAAACAAAAATCATGATTTCAATCATGCTTTATTTTCATTAATTAGCTATATAAACCCAAATCGAATGAAAAAATGGAGAGGGAATTCCATTCCTTTTACTTCTATAATAAATGAGGTTCCCGGAGAATTTCCTTCATGAGTACATCAATTTTTTGAAGTTCTTCCGGCTCTTCAACTGACACCAATAAAGACACCGCACCTTCAGCACCTCGAATTCCTCCGCTTGCGACATGATATGCTTCACAATTGAAAAGGACTTCCAAAGCGTCGATTTCGGTAAAGGATTCTGCAAAGGGCATCGGAATCATTCCCGCGCCATCAACAACATCATCCATGCCCATCAGTTGAGAGATTTCGATTAGATCTTCATTTACTTGTTTTTCCAAGCCGATAGGACACATTACTTTTAACCCCTTAACAGCAATAATCGGATACAATGTTCCGATCGTTCCGCCATCTGGCGCTCTTATCAATACAGCGGGAACATTATTTCGATCCAAAGCATTTGCGCCTTTTAGGATTATGTCATTTCTGCCGAATTTCTTTACTTCCTCAACCCGATTCTCGATTTTGCGCGGGATGCCTTTTTCAAAAATTATTTCTGGTGCAATTTTCCCTTTGTTGACACCCCAAGAACAGATATTATTGTCTGAAGAAACCATTCCTGCCATATATTCTGCTTTATTAAATATTTCTTTAATATTCTTTCTTTTATAGAGTTCCTCGATGATATATGCATTCGTGGATCCCCTTCCGACAAAAATTTTTCCATTTTCAAGCGCATGTTCAAATAATGGCTCTTGAAGAATTCCTTTGGAGATTAACCGCTTCGATTGAGAGGGTGTTAATACGTATACTTTTTGTGTATGCATATCTGGAAAAAACCATTATTCTATATTATCTTTGCGTATCGAATTTACATTGAAATTATAGTCGGAACCAACATCCAAATGATAAAATAACAGAATGAAGGTAAACATTAAAAAAAATCAAAAAAAAGCATAAGGGAAAGGGACATTCCCATCGAATATCCACAGCATATATAGAACGTGAATAACTCGGTCTATCGATTCTTTTTTTCAGACTTTATTTTTTATGTTTAGGAAATTATGAAGGTTTTTTTAATTAGAGGTTAAAACGTTATTAACAAATATAAAT
>CAZUTM010000093.1:10814-18029 GCA_964623665.1 uncultured archaeon | reverse complement strand
GGTCAGTTCAACGGCGGGTTTGGGCGTTATGACCGATCCGATTTTGAACAACTTAGCGGAAGAAATTTATCAAGCGTTCGAGAAAAAATTTGGCCAAGAAGTCAAAAAGGATGGCAAATTCATTGAAATCAACAAATATAAATCATTTGAGCAAGATTGCAAGCAAATCATCCAAAATGAAAAGGATCAAACATATGAATTGTATCAGAAAATCGTTTTAATCGAATCTTTTCAAGCTAAAGTTCCGCAGAAATGGTGCCTCCCGCTGATCGAAGAGTTATCCGCCGGAGTTAAGGACGTGACACCTAAATTTGCAGAAATCATTCAAAAATATCCGCATATGAAGAAAGTGATTGAAAGGGTCAATTTCCAAAGCGCAATGATTTGGGATATTTTTGATATTCCTTTGTACATTCCAAAATAGCCTCCCAAAAACTTATATTCTTAGTATGTTAATACATCTTTGGAGATTGAAATGAGCGTACCGCTTGAAAGAGAAATAACAGATGCCGACATCGCAACTGCGGCTTATTTTTTGTACATTAAAAATTTTAAGTATGAAGAATTGGTTAAAAAATACGCGGAATTGCTTTCCATTTTTGAATTGAATCTGAAATACTTCAACTTTTATGAATTACGAAGAGTGAACCGAAAGGAGCAATTGGATGGATTCCAAGGAAAATTTGCTTTACCGACGATGAAGGACAAATTGTCCAAAGAACATCGCATTCTGCACGACTATAACCTAACTTACGATAAATTGCATTATCATATTGCCGAATTGGAATTAATATTAGATAGAATTTGTCAAATATTCGCAGAATCTAAACAATCTGAATTTTGTAATTGACACCAAACATAATGGTAGACAAAAAATTGAGTTTTTTTGCTTCGCCGCTTAAATATTTCACCAGTTCACGCATTGGGTATTTGTTTTGTTCCGCATTTCGCACAAGAAATCTCATCTCCCTTCTTTGGATTGTAGAGTAGAGGCACATCGCATTTCACGCAATTTAAATCGACCCATTTGGAATCTTTTTTGAGTAACCCTGTTGAGTCGAAACGCTTTCGGATTTCCAAGCAAAGTTTTGTTAAAATCGTGGCAATTGCGAACCCGTATTCAGAACACCCATAGAGCTCGTATTTTCCGTTGAAAATTTGAACGATAATAAGAATGTCTCCTTTCTTTTCGGCTTGTTCAAATTCGCCAAAATATGTACCGATCAACCGTTCCTCATTGTCAACCACTGCCAGTTCCTTGAAATTGTTGAGATTTAGAACCGATTGGATATTTTTGAAAACAATTTTCGGATCCGCACCTTCCGGGATGCCGAAAGACAAAATATTCTTCTTTTTCTTCTCCCCTTTCACATATTCTTTTACATCTATCTCAATTGATCTATTTAATTTTGTAATGAGAGGTGGGGTTAATTTTAGTCCGATCGGCTCGATGGGAATGAACCTGACTTTGTTTTGGGCATTGTAGAATTGTAGATTTCCTTTGAATTCCGCGCTTCCCAATTCCACGGGTTTAAACAACACTAAAATGTTTAATGTTTGCTTTGCGGCAATGGCGGGGACTCTTATAAGCATAATCTTATTTTCAAGTAATTCCACTTGAAGATCTTCATTTGTTAGTTTATAATATCGCAATACAGAGGGTATCTCTACTTTTATTGTCAATCTCTCCATCTGCCAATCATTTAAATTCTCGACGGTCAAGTACAGAGAGATCTTTGCGCCTTTGAAACCGGATCGAACTTGCAAAATGAGATTATTTTCTTTGTTTTGCTCTCTCGAGAAACTGGTGAGAAAATTGAAACTATCAGATAATCCGGCAGTTCCATTCGCATTGAATTTTGTTTCTTGACGCTTCAAATATTCCTCTTTCAATTGTTCAGGGTCGACCCCAAGCATGGTTTGAAGGTTTGGGATTGTGTTGTCTTCCTTTCCGAAATACGCAAGAAAGTCCCCCATAATCACCCCAAAAACAAGCCCTTGTTGATAGAGTTGCATTAACTCATACTTCAATGTCAATCTATCGATTCCAAAGATATTTTCAAGAGTAGATAAACGCGTTTGTGGTTCTATTGTTGATCTTTTTACGAGTTCTTTTTGCAGTTCCGCTCTCAACCCCATACAGCCGCTAGATATTTTGCAGTCTTAAACTTTTGTCTACCTTTTTGTCGAAACAAAACTTTCTATGGGTGCCGAAATTTATAAAATTGGGAACAATGGGAGAATCGGTGACACCTTTTATTGAAGAAATGATTCACTGTGGCGTAAAAAATTGCAATAAGGAGATTAAAAAATCGGAAGCTGTTAAAATTCAAGAAGAAAAATATGTCTGCAGAGATTGTTGGAGAATCTACTTCACGCAGAGCTTTGGTAATTGATTGATCAATTCGGATCCGTTTTCTTGTCATCAGAGGATTCTTCGTTAGAATTTTCCTCTTCTTTTGATTCTGCCGGATTTTGAAGGCCGAGATTTTTGAAGAACTCGGAGGGTGAGTTAGCTTGGCCCATGGCCTCGAACATATCTCGCGGTTTGATATTTTTCAACCATTCAATTGCTATCTCTGGGCCCATAAAAGTGGCATAATTTCTGTTGTTCATGCTGTACGTTAACGGCATATATTTGTATCCGACTTTTTGCATCGCTTTTGCATTTGAAATCATATTTGGTATTACAAAAGACACCATTCCAAAAGCATCTGCACCATTCGCTCTGAATTCTGCGGGATCAATGAGTTCTGCAAGTTCATCTTTCTTTTTATCGGTAATATTGTTGAATATCTTAATCAATTCACTTTTCGAAACATATAATTTGAAGGATTTTTTTCCAAAGTTAATTATAATTGATCCTTCTTGGTCTTCGCATTCGATCATCTGCCGGTACATTTCGTTGGTGAATTCTAGCATATTTGTTTTTGTATATGCGACATCTTGTGTGTTTTTAATTTCCGGTTTGAATTTTTCCGTTTGCATATCGAGAGAATTTTGTATCTCATTTCGATAAAATTCTACTTCATATTCTTCATTTTCGCTCATGATTAATTCGTAGCATTATTGGAATATTGAAAATAAAAAGATTTCGGAGAGTTAATGAGCATAAAAAACCGCAAAAAAAGTTTCCGTGGACCGTGTTATCCACGCTCTGTATATGCTGTGGATACTCTGCGAGAATAGGAGTAACTCTCTATGGGGTATTTTGGAAAAGATAATTGAACTTTGCTTTGATTTTTTCTTTGAACGCATCAAGTCGATATTTTTGATATTTGTCCTCCATTCCGAATTTCGGCGGCAAGACAGAGACCATTTTTCCTTGGCATTCGGGGCATATATTAAATTCTTTTTCCGGGATATTTTCCTTTCGCTTGCTCATTCCTTGTAAGTTGATGACAATAAGGTGTTCTTTAAATGGTGTATTTTCTGCTTCAATGGCCGCATCAATATCATCCTTTGTTTTCGATTTAAAGACCGCTTCGTCATTGATAGCGTATCTTCCGCATTCTGTGCATTTCACAAGCTTTGACTTCACCTTCAGACACCTTCCCTTCTTTTCTACTACCTTTTCAACGATTCGCCTATTTCTTTATTATATTTTTTCTCATTCAGCACGAATCATTGAAACAGTGCCTTTTTTAGTGCCTTCTATTTTTTGTTTCATCTGTTCAGAGATTTTTGTGAGCGTGGCTTCTGCTGTTGCGTAATCTCTTGCTTTTACAACACATCGGTATCTCGGGGCACCAATATATGAAAAGATGGTTTCAATATGATTTGGGATACTAAATTTTTCCATATCTTCAAAAGCGCTCTTGATAACCTCAATGCCATTGCTTTCCGGGACTTTAATTTCAAATTCAACCGGGATTTCAATGAATGAGAATTGTGTGTGTGAGGCGATGAAGTCGACCAGCTTTAATTTTTGTTCTTCCGAGATTTCAAGGGTTTCCACTGCTTTGACTCCAAATTCTTTTATTTTTTCAAATGCGGAGCGAAGGTATGAATATTGCGAAATCAACGGATAGATAATCTTTTCATATAGGTCTTTTTTCTCCAATTTGAGATATTCTTGATTCATAAACAAGAGTTGTTGTTCCGATTTTTGTTCTTGCTTCCAAGATGATAAGATTGAACTTTGATTTTCTTTTGATACTTGTCTTAAACTGAGATCGATTTGTCCTTTTCCGGTGTCCACTTTTAGAACGAGGAGAACGAGTTTTTGATCTTCCATGATGACGGTTCGAATATTTCTGATGCGCGCATTTGAGACCTCCGATATAACCACCATCCCAATGGCTTTATGCTTTTCCGGTTCATTCCCGAGATAATCTTCGAGTTCGACCGTAACATATTGATCGTTGATTCCTACGACCTTTGCGACTACGAGGTCTCCAACATTTGGAAACGGATTTCGATTGAGTACCATGAATACTTAAAACCATGAAAATAGAAAAGAGTTTGGAAATGTGTAGGTGGCCACGGACTTTAAACGCAAAGAAATTAAGGCCATTTTAAACCAACTTCAATCAAAGAACATCGTGTAGCAATGGGAAAAATATCATAGAACAGCAGTTTTTATGGTGGAAAATATTTCTCTAAGAGTTCATTAACCGTGCCGAATTGCTCCATCGACCCGGAAAAATTTTCTAATGTTTTTCCGAATTTTTTTTCGAATTCTCGGACAAAATATTTGACTTTAGCGTTGATAATCGGTGATTTTTTATCGGTGACGGCCACACCGATTATGTTTTTTCCATAGACTAAGGAGATTGTGGCGTATGTCTTGTTTATACTCTCCAAATTTTTTCCTTCTTTGATCATCGTTTCTATGAGCATTTTAAGAGCGATAATTGCACTTCCGGCAAAATCGGCTTGAGTATCGCTTTTTTCAACAGATGGTTCGAAATTTTTATCAAAAATAGTTATACCGGATGTGGTTAAAAGAAAAATTTGTTTGATTTTTCCTTTCCAATCATATTCCGATAAGGGCGGCAAGATATAAATAGCACCGCTTAAAGCAATAACGCTTACGAATTGTACTATATCTCCTGTTAACCGAGAGTAAATCCCCAACATGGAATATGCGATATCCGTCGTGAAAAAGAAGCCAAACGCCATGAAAATGAGTCCTATTAAGATGAGTAAGAGAGGCTGTGATTGAAATTCGGCACCGTGAAGGTTCTTCCAAATTGAAATCACATAATTCGCAATAACAAGCCCCGATATCGGCCATGCTAGCGAGAAATAGATTCTGATGATTGAAAAATCGAGGATAATGCTTAATATTGCACCAAGGGATAAATATATCAAAAAGAAAAGTTGTAACTTTTTGTATTTGAAATTTCTACAGAGAAAACTGATCGAAAGAGGAAATGCAAGATAGCCCATGAACAACCATCGTTCTCGACCCACAATTGTTTTTGTATAGAAATCTGCAATCAAAAATGAAGTATAGGCAAAACCCAAAATAAGGAAAAAGATGGCCCAAAAGATTTTCAGTCTTCGATTTTCTTTGAAATAGCGATAGGCATCCGGATCGGTTTCTTTAGAAATGTCTTGCTCCTCTTGCCGTTCCTCGCGATATTGGAATAAAAAGATGAGGAAAAATTCAACACACAAAAAGGCAATGGTAAATTCCATTCCAATTAAAAGTTCGCGAATCAATTGCGGGTCTTCCGGTTGAAATATCATTGTCTTCCTTTCTCCTTTTTTAGATTATATCTCATCGATGATTTTTTTCACTTGTTTATCAAATCCGTTGAATAATGTGGTTGTGAAAGGGCTGCTGAAATCTAATTTTGGCAAAACATTATCATAAAATTTTGAAAATTTTTCTGAGATCTCTTTGAGAATCCGCTCGTGGATCCGAAGTTTAAAACGGACAATTAAACATACAACATACATGGATCGATATTCGAGCAAGATGTCGGTTGCTTCTTGCTCCACAATCTTTACATGTGTTCCTAAGTTTGAAAAATTTGTTAATACTTGTTCGAGCCCTAAAATTCCTCCGGATATCAACGCATTCGGAGTATTGAAACTGGGATCATTATTGAAGTTCAGGTGGTACAATACCCTTTGAAAATGTTGAGGCATTTGACTGATAATATACAGCTCCAACATATTATTCTTCCAATCCGTTAGCGAAAATATCTCAATATTAACCATAGTATATAGAATCAAGATTTCGCCACACAATACAAGAACAACGAAAATAAGAATAACAATTTCTAAATACATAAATGATTTGAATAATGCGGTAAAGGGAAGAATCCCGCTCCAAAGAAATACGGTTCCAATAATAAGCCATCGAAAATAGGATTTTTTATCCGAAGGAGCGCGATGTAAATAGTAGAGCAAAAATCCGAATTGAGCGATTACTAAAGCAAAGATAATCAGAACACCTATCTGATAAAAAATTGAATAATAGTTCGTAAAAAGCAAAAGCAAGAAAGACATGAACGAGAGAAAGGAAAGCGCAAATGGAAATTTAAGCGTGAGTTCATATAGCCATTCGATGATAATAAAAAATAATGACAACCCAATAATAATGATTGCCCATACGATTTTTATAAAGATAAAAACCAGATCTTCTGGAACCCATAATTTTGTTGCCAAAAGGAGGGAAAAACCTAATAAATAACCTGAATACAGAAACCCGAATGCAAGAAATACGTAACTCGTCCGTTTCGCCTCAATCCGCTTCATAAGACTCTGCGAAATCGAAAAGACCAAAATTTGAAGCGATAATGTAGCGATAATAAAAGCGGAAACGATGTAAAAGTCGCGAAATGAACTTAATTCAGGGTAATCGGCCACCAATTACAACACTATTAAAAGAAATGAAGCAAAATTGAAAAATTTTTCGCTATATCAGATTATTGGCTTTATTATCTCTGCTTTCCGCTGAGAAATGATAATATCAGCATTCGATTTAGGAATTGAGACCACATCTTGCGGACAAAACGGCCCGTAAATCCGAAGATCCTCGCCCACCAGTTCCGGAACATCGGAAAGAATTCGGATCACACTATATTCAATAGAATTATCAAAATCAAGAGAAATTCGCATATTTAATTTATTCGTGGGTTTAATCATGATATTTTCGATTTTCTGTTTTCTGGATGATTCGGGAACTGCAACGGAAATGGACCCCGAATCGGAAATGGACCCCGAATCGGAAATGGACCCCGAATCGGAAATGGACCC
>CAZUTM010000093.1:0-10714 GCA_964623665.1 uncultured archaeon | reverse complement strand
CCGAATCGGAAATGGACCCCGAATCGGAAATGGACCCCGAATCGGAAATGGACCCCGAATCGGAAATGGACCCGGAATCGGAAATGGATCCGGAATCGGAAATGGATCCGGAATCGGAAATGGATCCGGAATCGGAAATGGACCCGGAATCGGAAATGGACCCGGAATCGGAAATGGACCCGGAATCGGAAATGGATCCCGAATCGGAAATGGACCCGGAATCGGAAATGGACCCGGAATCGGAAATGGGCCCAGAATCGGAAATGGGCCCAGAATCGGAAATGGATCCCGAATCGGAAATGGATCCCGAATCGGAAATGGATCCCGAATCGGAAATGGATCCCGAATCGGAAATGGGCCCGGAATCGGACTCGGAAATGGTTTGCCCCGAAGATGTTTCTTTCTTATTATCACGCACTGAATCTTTGAATCGAACAGGTATCGACGATTCAATGGATTTATGTTTCGAAATTTCAATGGCATTTGCCTTTAATGGTGGTATAGTTTCGTTTTGCTCAATCGTCTCGGGAATTTCGGGAAGCGAATTCAGTTCGAAAAAAATATCATCTCCCGGATCCAAAGACTCGGGTTCAACCGCAATTTGATCAGCGATTGGTCGATTATTTTCCATTTTTATTTTCTCTTCTTGAGAATATTGTGAATTAAGAGCGGGTCCTTGATTGATGGGTCCACGATTTGCCATTAAGTATTGATCTACACTCTCTTCAAGGTTTGATGTTATTTGATTTGGTAACTTTTGATTTGGTTGATTCGGATTTTCTTCTTCCAAATTTAGTAGTTCTTCAGCATTAGATTCTGAATTGCTGTCAGAAGGCCCTGAAGACGCTAAAGACATACCATTTTGAATTGCGTTCAATAAATTTTCATTCGGTTTGATAAATTGTCCGATGTGCTTTTGCTCCGGGCTGAGAACAAAATTTTTAGCCATTGAATACCCTTTAAATCCGAGATTTATGCTTTTATAACATTCATTTTCGAAAGGAAACATGAGATTCTCTTCGATGGGTAAATTGTTTTGTGTATGATGCAATATTTTCTTAAAACGGGTTTCAAAAATATCTTCCATGAGGTATTTCACACGATCAATATATTCGAGGATGATTTGCTTAAAGATGGGATTTGATGAATGATGGAGTTTATCATTTAGGTATTGGAGGAGCGTTTTTATTCTCGGAATGAACCTTTCCAATGATTCTATTTTCAGCAACGTCGGAAGCGTAATTTCTCTCTTCCAGACATCCAATAGAATACGGTATGTTTCATCCAATTCACGATCGCTACTCATAAATATATCATCTCTCCATTCCACACCCATTTTCTTAGATAATTATCGAACTACCGATTTTGGTGCATCTGCTTCATTCATTTCCAGAATCTGTTTAACGTTTTGATGGAAGAATATCGGCTACGCCCTTACAAAGCAAAAATATCGCAGTATTAATAGGAACTTCGATCACCTCATCCTTCCAATATGGTCCAAAGATCTCATCGTTAATTTGAATATTCGGGACTTCTGGGGTAGTTATTTTAATCGAATATTTAGAGGTGTTGTTTTGGGGAAAACTAAGGGCGTTGGTTAAAGGATTGAACTCCTTCAATTCATCGTAGGGGATAGGAAGGACCTGGAACCCCGTTTTTCCATGCAACAGACCTTCCATACGAATTAACCTATGAATATCTATCGTAACCGGGACATCGATATGCACGCCGACGCGGCTCATGATCATTTGAATGACATTTTTCCATGATTCGTAGGTGATATTTCTGAATTTCCAAAACAAGAGTTTATTTTTCAAGTTTTTAATCAATTCTTCTCGATTTTCCTTGAATGCTTTGATTGCGATTCCACTTAAGCCCACTTTCTTTAATTCTTCTTCAATGTATATTGGGTCTTCGGTTAAAAAATCCAACAACCCACGAGCAATTCTTCCCGGCCACCCCAATTGATCGATGCTAAACCCTCTGATCGTATTGTTTGGACCAACAAAATTAAATTTATCATCGGAAAAGCCGACACCGGCAAAATAATCGGCAAGTTCCCGCCTCGCTTCGCTTGAAAGTTTCACCATATCGGTTTCCTCAATATGGATGTGATATCCACGATGTCCGCTGAATACAATCCGCATGGCTTCCATGGGAATTCCCAAATCCTTAATGAGAAACGTATCGATCAGTTTTATAATTTCATTTTTTGAAGCGTGCAAACAATCCTCACAAATCCATGTAAGTTTATTGAATTTTGTTCCTTTGCAACTCGGACATTCGGAAGGGTTGTCCCCTTTACCATACGTACCGCAGTCTTTGCAAAAATAATAATCATGATTATTGGAACACGGTAAATTCAGATGATCTGCATCGATATCAACAATAAAATCGCAACTCAAAAACCCTTTTTTGTCCATTTTTGAGGCTCCGGGATCCGAATACCGCGTAGAACTATAATAGCCATGACGGGGAACCTCCTTCATTATATACTCGTACAAATTGGAGTGGGAGTTGAAGGACAAATGCCGAATCATGCCCGGAGAATCCCACATGAGGAAGGCAAATTCCCGATGAACAATATCTGTGGGAAAATCCAATTCTTTTTTTGATCGGTAATACGCTTGAAAAATTTTCCGCAAAAACAAATCTTTGCTCAATTAGACCCCCCCGATGGCTTTTTTCGTTGCGATTGTTCAGATAGAATTTTTTGTTGAGACCGGTCCGATTGATCCATTTTTGGTGCTTGATTTGAATGATTGATGGGATTGTGGTGGTGGTCTGATCGTTCTGATCGTTCTGATCGTTCTGATTGTTCTGATCGTTCTGATCGTTCTGATTGTTCTGATTGTTCTAATGGTTTGCCTTGATCACGCTTATTTTGCTTGCGTTGCTTTCGATTTAACTCTACTTTTTTCCAAAAGATGAAATCCAAGGGATTTTTGATCGGTTCATAATTTGGTGAACTTTTCTTTTTTACACCTTGGGAACATATCGGATCACCGAAATTGGTATCATTTGCAAAGCATAAAGAATAAGATTTCATTTTGTCGCATCCGAACATTGAATATTTTTTCCCGGATGGACCTTGGCCATTTGCAAATTCCACTTGATATCGACAAATAGATTCATTAAAGTCGGGAAGCGTTCGGAAAACATCAATCGTTTCCTCCACCGAATGATTAGTATTCAGATAAAAAAACGCAATTGAAAGTCGTTCATAATGACTCAAGTTCATCCCTTGGCTTGCTTTCCCCAAGATAATATTAATACATGGAGGAAACAAATCGGACGTGACTTCTCCCACAAAGTTTCCTTCCTCATAATGAGTTTTCTTTAAGGAATTCAATTTCGCCTCAATATCGCAAAATACATCATAAAATTGCGGAATTGCCTTCAGTTTTTCCAAGATTTCCTCGGAAATTTCTAAATTAGCATTTAAAACACGTTTCCGAACCGCCTCACGAATTAGATGCGAGATCTCCTCTTTGATTAAATATACTTTGCCCCGTATGAGGTATTTATTTGTTAATTTGTAATAAGGATCATTAATACTCACAGAATGAAGAAGATAATCCGCAAAACTCATCCGATATTCCATCAGTACGCTTGAGTTCATCGAAAGTTTTTCAATTGAGGCGCGCTCACTTGTACTGATATTTTCCATCCGAATGCCTAAATCCGCACAAATAAGCATTAATTCGCGATCATACTTTCTATCCAATCGTCGAATATGATCATAACCTTCTTTAGCCCAAAGATTTGCTACCCCGTTTATCAGAATTTGGTTACGAAAACAATATGGAAATAAAATCGAAAGCTTGTAAAGTGCAATGTTTGATTTTTCAGCGATATTACCCCGTTGAAAAATCGGATGGCTGATCTTCTCGGTCTTATTGAAAACGTCATCAAATAATAACTTCAACGATTGCGGAACAGAAGGATATGAGTCGAACAACAGCCGGATATTATTCACAAAATATTCTTCGATATCCCCACCGGAATTCTCATCATATTCCGGCAACCCCAATAAATTCATGGAATTGGTAAGAAATGGAAACTCAATCAGAATTTCCGCTCGCAAGCTCATAGAATCCGTTTCCTCCGCAATTTAATATGGTTTTCTCCGAAAAGAAGTATATAAAGAAAAAGAGAGCGCTTGAAAATGCTTAAATTTAGCGATACGCCACTTTATTGATGAACTCCAAGGTCTTGTAATACAACTCCAAATCCAAACCGGTTTTATCTTGAATCAAGGAGGGCTCTATGTAAAGCGCACCATCATCGCCATATTGAACATTGCCATACACTTTAATGAGCATTTTGTCAGCGATTTTTGGAGAATCATCAGGAATTGGTTCACAAGAGATCTTCCCGGATTTATCTGCCAAATCAAATTTTGTCTTTCCCAACACTTTTACGATATTACCCACGATTTGAACAAACTCATCATCTTCTTTAATATCATTTATCAATCGCATTACCGCAAATTTCGACTGTTCCTCTTCCATCAAATCTATAACGCATTCAATGAATATATCTTTTTCTTTAATAGATCGTTAATAGTGCCCGTAGAAAACCTAAAAAGGTGAGCTTTTTTAACTTTAAATATCAGTTCTTAACAGTGAAAAACAATGTTTAAAGCGCAATTGAAGGATTCGAAATATTGGAAGAGCATCTTTGAGGCAATTAACGCAATCATTGTCGAAACCAATATTTTGATTTCACCCACCGAATTCAAAATTATGGCGATGGATTCGGTGCACGTAACGATGCTAGCCTTAACTTTAAAGAAAGAAGACTTCGAAATTTATGAATGCCCGGAGAAGGCAGAGTACTCCATAGGGGTTAATCTGACCGATTTATTGAAAATATTAAAACGCGCGGGTTCTGAAGATAATATCACATTTGAATATGAACCTTCAGATCGGCACATCTACATCAAAATGAACCGGCCGGATAGCAAAAAGACCAAAAAGTTTTCGCTTTCCCTTATCGATTTGGACGCAACTAAATTACCGCTCCAACAACTCATGGACATTCCATTGCCAGTGGTCATGAATATTGATTCGAAATTCATTTCGGAAGCAATCAGCGACGCGGAAATTTATACCGATGCTATCCGGATTACCGCCAATGATACTTCGATCACATTCAAATCTGAAGGTTCGATCGGTGAAATGGAATATGTGCTTGAAAAGGAAGAATTTGAAATCACCAAATTCGCCGAACAAGCCGAAGGCACATTCACAATTACAAAATTAAAGTCGATTCTGAAGATCCAAGCGATTGCAGACAAATTTGAATTTGGCTTGGGTAATGACACGCCAGCAAGATTTATCTTCAAATTCTTTGGCGCATCGGATATTATTTACTTCTTGGCTCCCAGAGTCGACCAAGACACTGAAGAATATACCTAAAAGGATAATTTCCGTAGAAATTCTTTTTTTTCCTCCTTCACCAGTCAGGATCACTTTCAAATCTATAAACATAAAACAAAAAACAAAAAAAATCATAAGGGAAAGGGCAATTCCCATCTAATATCCACAGCATATACAGCACGTGGATAACAAGGTCCACCGGTTTTTCATTTGAAATTTAATTTTTTATGTTTATATGAAATTTCATAATAAATTACGCATGCTGTTTATAAATAAAGCGCGTAAATTTCAATGAAATTATATATAAACAACTGGCTTACAAAGAAAACGTAAAATTCGTCAGAGAAACGGATGAGTTGATTTTAATTTTTTGGTTGTTTTCAAACAAATATGCAGCAAAATACAAACGAAGAACCTAATGAATCCAAAGAATCTAAGCTGAAGTTGAAGACCCTCTTTCAAAGCAAAGATCAAGATGCGGTGAAACGCTTGGAAGAGATGAATTCGACTAAGTTTAGCGAGGAACATCTTTGGCAAGAGATTGGGATCCACCGAACTATTGGAGGGCAATTCTTCCGTAACTTTATCTTCATGCTCATCGCCGCAATTATTTCTACGGCTATGTTTTCCTTTGTTCTCCAAATCTTGATGCCTTACCCAACATCTAAAGGGTATTACGATATAGGAGAACGTTTATTCTCATTTGTTTTCATGGTATTCGATGTGGGTACGGCCTACGGAATCGAAATTTTTATCTCGCGAGAATGGGTGCGCGATAAGAAGCGTGCTCTGCTCTATATTCAATATTATTTGTGGTATCAAATGTTCACCGGGCTCATCCAAGTGACTTTCATTTCATGGTGGTGCTTGCGTGTGGTGCCTAACGGCAATTTGGCGCATATTACATGGTTACTTCTTCTGATCAACATGAAACAGTATCCCGGGATGCTAGGAACGTTTAAGTCAATTTTACAAGGCATGCAGCGCTACGATAAATCGATTATATTGGATTTTATCGGGTCGCAAGGGTTCCAATTGGCCACACAAATTATATTTTTTATAGGGGGTCGTTATTGGGGTATGGCAAATCCACAATTCGGTGAATTGTTAGGACTTTCCTTGGGAATGGTTCTTGGGTGGTATTTAGATGATTTCGCGTTTATGGCGCTCGGATATCGTTTCTTTTCTAGCGTTTTAAAGAAGGAGGGCTTTAACCCGAAACGTGCGTGGGGCCACGACTTCAATTGGGCGATTGTGAAAGAATGTTTCATTTACGGCTTGGGGGTTGCATGGGCTCCGCTTGTGGGAGTGGGAATCGGGGTTATTCAATTAACAATTTCGATAAATGTTATACCCGGATATGCCAATTGGATTGTTTTAGCAAATTTGGGGTTGGGATTGGGTGCCTCGATAAATATGGGTGATATCAACATGACTTCACAGCTTGGCGAGTCCATCCAAAATAAAAAGTACAAATTGGCCACATTTTATCTTTCGGAAGCATTGCGATATTGGGCGTTTATTGCATGTGCGATGGCAGGAATCATCGTTTGCTTGATTCCCGTGTTCAAAGAGCTCATCAATATTGTTCCGATTATTGCGGATCAGTATGGCTCAACGTTAATTTTTATTTGGCCCGGCATCGTTCTTTTAATACCCGATATTCCGACCCGACAATTTGAAAGAATTGTGGTTGCAGATGCCCGAGTTTGGTTTAAAAGCGCAGTGGATATAATAATTTCCTTAATTAATTTGGGGATGTTCTTTTGGGCGGTAAATGCACGAATTTGGGAATGGGGACCCTTCGGTATCATCTTGCTATATGCATGGATGCAAGTTCCCGGAAAAATTATTCGATTTTTGACCTATTATCTCTATATTAAAAA
Organism: uncultured archaeon; assembly: GCA_964623665.1. GTDB lineage: Archaea > Asgardarchaeota > Lokiarchaeia > Sigyniarchaeales > Promethearchaeaceae > CAZUTM01. The sequence goes on along the minus strand of CAZUTM010000093.1, from coordinate 3,444 downwards.
GAAAATAATGCCGATTCGGATTTCGGGATGGCAAGTGTTTGGTGCATCTATCATAACCTTCTTCGCGGTGTTCTTATTAGGGAATGTCTTTTTGGAGGCAATCATATTTCCGCTGATGAGGTTGAATATGACAAGATTCGGCAACGAGGTTGGTGCGATTATTACTGCGGTGATCGGAGTTCTTTTCATTATCTTGGGTTTTATGCTTGTCGTCTTTCCATTGACTTATGCGCTTGCCGGAGGATGGGATGAATCGGGTATCGAGGTGCTTAAGAAATCCTACGAGTTATCGGGGCCAAGCAAGATTTTCATAAAATCAATCTATGTATGCAGTGTTCTCGGCTGTAAAATCAGTCCTCTATATAATAAATTCAAGTTTGATATTTATACCGACGCGAAGAAAGAAGCGCAAGAGCTTTGGGAAATGAAAATGCGGGATAAAGCCCGATTGGATGAAGAGAAAGCAAAGAAAGGATTTATCGATATTTGATAAATGTTTTAAAAAAACCAGATTGGGTTGCCTGATATATGGAATAAGCATTTAGGATTACGCCTAAATTAAGATTAAAGCATATCTAGAACCTTCTTTGCTTGTTCTTGTTTTAATTCCAAGCCAATCCATTCTTTCAAAAAAATATCTATCTTGCTGTTTGTTTCTTTGGTTTTTTCCGGATTCTCTTGGTTTGCATTATGTTTTAATTCCGAATAAAATTTTTGCATGAATTTTTCGCTCAACATTGTTAGATCGCTCGATAATTTTTTCTGAGACACGTGCTGTTCCACGAGGCCCGCAAGATTTAGGTTCTTCGATGGATAATTTAAAATTCCAAGCCGGAAATTATCGATCTCCAAAATTTCTATTTCGTTCTCTTGATGCTTTATATTTTCTCCGTATTTTACATATAAATGACGATTTATTTTAGCGGTTCGCTTAGGATCATTGCTTCCTTTATAGACTTGGTGGAATAGAATGTTTCCTCTGTTGTTGAAAATCCATATTTCGAGCAATTTTAACATTTTTTGTGCCTCCAAAGAGATCATTCATTCTTTGCGCTTTCGATTATGATTTGAAAGGTTCTTTTTGACAAATCAACAATGATAAACACGAACAAAGCGCCAAACAGATACACAAGTGCTTGCATCAAAAGCAGGCTTTCGGTGTTATTGAGGAGAATAAAAGCGATGTTTAATATATAGCCCACAAGAAAGAAGATGATGAATATTTGGATTAAATTCCATTTTTTGGTCATTTTTGCATTTGGAAACATTCGTATGATGCTTTTCACATCAAGGATGCAAAATATGAAAATGCCAATTCCGATCACAGCGCAAATTAAATTTAAAATATCAAAAGGTGTCAAAGCCATACTACAAAGAAGTTGTCAATATTCGTATATAAAGTTTTTTATAATTAAAAATCAAGAGTTTCCACAATGGTAGTTGCGGATTTTTCAATATTTTTTATTTTTCTCCAACGAATTTATTCCAATTTATTTTGACGCTATCTGCGATAGTATAGTCTATTTTTTCTCTGAAAATAACAACGATTCCTTGTTGCTCTATATATTCATTAACGATAGTCCATTCAATTCTATTCAGAACACAGTTGAATAACACCATACCTTCATTTAACGATAGATAGCCTTTGATTCTATATGTGATCGGGATGAGTTCCTTCAAAAAGGTCAGAATTTTTTCCAATCTTGGTTTTTTGTCTTGAAGCGTTATCTCATTTGGGATTTGAAGGATGATTCTTTCCGGTGCCTCTTCGGGTTTCGTTAAATTTGTTTGTTTAATGTCATTAAAATCTTCAATCTTTTTCAAATTTTTAAATTTCTCGATTAAATTCAGAAATCGGTCATTCGACAAATTACAATAAGAGGTCATAAAATAAATTGCGCGATTATTTATGGATTGGATAATTTGGATGATTTCTTCGATGCGATCTTGTGAAACAAGGTCAATTTTATTGACGAAGACGATATCAGAAAAAGCGATTTGTCTCTTCAGAGTCTGTGTCGTTTCATATAAATCAAAGAAATTTGAAGCATCAAATATTCCGATTGCAGCGCACGAATGAATATTGAATTTCTCTTCCATTTTCGAAATAATTTTCAGATCGGTATAGAAATGAAAGGGATCGGCAATCCCGGAACTTTCAATGATGAGAAATTCGGGATTTTTTTTCAACAAAAAACAAACGGTTTCTATGAACTGATCGTGCTTACAGCTGCAGAAAATTGAGCCTCCTGCGATTTCTTTGTAAATATAATTTTTTTCACCCAAAATTTGACCATCAACATCGATTTGCCCGAACTCATTCATTAACACGGCGATCTTGATTGAATGAGCGGTGAAATGGGAAACGAGTTGTTTCAAAAAAGTGGTTTTACCCGAACCCAAAAATCCGGTTAGGATGATTATAGTTGGTTTGAATCCCGTTGTATCGATATGATTCTGATCCATTATCTCGCCTCCCTTTTGTAATTTGAAATATGGTTCCACTTATCTCAAACATTTTTCGATTTCCGCGTATAATTCTTCTTTATTCGGGATTATAGATTCAAATTTCAATACACCGTTTATCATCATTGCCGGTAAATGTTTTAGACCCATTTTCTTTACTCTATACGCATTTTCTTTTTCGGTAAGTTTATATTCGATTAATTGGACCTTATTTCCGAATTTGAGAACCGCATCATTTCCTGCAGATACCATATAGCCGCAAGCAGCACACGACGCAGAATCTATTGTAAAGACCTCAATGAGAACGTACGGTAATTGATCGTACTTAGGGATTTCGATTGGAAAATCCGATTCGGTAGCGACATAGTTTTGAAGGATTTTTCGAACCGCTTCGGATTCATGGATTGCTTGTTGAATTCCAATAAGATTATCCGGAGGAGTATTATACGGCATATCGCATCCGGGTGCAATAGCGATATTATCATGCGAGTTTTTATCTAATATTTCTAAAACATATTTCATGCAATCTTGCTGCGTTCCGTACAAAAGAATAGTGGTGAGAGGAATATTTCCGCCGATGAGTACATTGTATTTGTCGGTGATTTGTTTTGCTTGTGTGATATCGATGTTTTCATCCACAAAAATCGAATCGGTTCCGGTTTGACACATAAGTTCAATGTTTTTGGTGGCATCTCCGCATACGAAAAAGCTGGTGATTGTATTCAATGCTTTCAATTCTTTATACAGCCTTTGATAGGGTTCCAACAAAAATTTTTTAAAATGTCGCGGAGAAATCTGAGAAACAACGGGATCCACAGAGGCTATTACATCGGCGCCCGCTTCAATATAATACGTTGAAAATGCTAACCCGATTTTGCAGCAATAGTCAATTAATTGCTGAGCATAGGCAGGGTTTCTAATAAGATCGGTGAAAAGAGAAGTGCCACGCAAGTGCGATGCAAGGGTAAGGGGGCCTGT
>CAZUTM010000092.1:0-18158 GCA_964623665.1 uncultured archaeon | reverse complement strand
TTTGAGACTTTCGCAATATACTGGAGCATATGAATAATCGTGCTGGAGAATGCATATCCCAACAAGCCCCACCAGCGGTGTCGAATAGCGTCGTAGGTTTTCCAAAATCCGACCTTTCCTCCGCCACGATACCAATGGTGAATCATCAACATCTTCATTCCTTGTGTGACATAGTATGTAATATAAATGCAGAATACGAATAAGACGGCTGAAATGAAATAGATCCACCCTCTTCCGAGTGTATAAGACCACGTTCCAATTTCTATCGTGAAATCTCGTATCGGTGTTATATCGAGAACTACACCAAAGCTTATCCCCGTGAATAATACGGACAATAGCGAAACGAGAAATGTTTGCGAGATTTGAGGTTTCAAGAGATTCCATCCTTGGTCTGCGACCGCGAGACTTCCCATCTTCAACGCGCGAATGGCTTTTCTAAATTTCTCGCGCCAAAAGATTAACATCAACGCATCCGGCAGCAATAACACCAAAAAGATCCAATCATATTGCCAATCGATCACCCAGTACAAATACACTAAAAGGCCGATTTGAACGAACACGGAAACATACATTAACAAGGTAACCAATTTCGAAAACAGTCTCACAATAAAGAAAGAGACCAACAACGATATCAGATAGGTTAATCCGATAATTGCAGCGATAGATCCAGCCACCAATAAGAATTGGAATCGATAGTTATAAGCTTGAGTTCCTAAATAAGCCCAAATTTGCTGGACGATTTCGACTTGCCCGGGATTTTCGGTAGCCCATTGCACATAACGGTCGCGGAGTGCTAACCCGATATAATAGAAGTTATAAACCCCAAACCCGATAAAGGCAGCAAAGATCAAAATAACAAGTAACTCACCAATGATGTTTACATGCCCCCATTTTTGGTATTCCTTAAAATAAAACACACCGGCATTGCAACTTTTTTCGTCATTTACTATGGGGCCGTAAAAATCTTTATACTCCTTGAGTTTTCCTTGCTCTTTTGCGGAATCTTGTATTTTTTTTATAGTTAAAGGTTCTTCACCCATGATTCTCACCTTAAATCCTTTCGGCGGAGAAAACTTAAATGTTTATCGCGAATATCGAAAAAGTGAAATTTGGAACCTATTTTTATACATAAACGATCGTAATTTTTTTGGAAATCACCATATCTTATAACCGAGATTCGTAGCACCTGAAAGCGATGAAATTCCTATATCATTGGTTTCTTTATGATGAAATGCTTTACCATTTCCCGATATATTCATCAGAATGTTGAAGGAAATCCGATAACTTAAAATTTTTTGGGACTATTTTATATGGCTTTTCATATTAAATTACGCACGTTCTTTATAAATGGATTGTGTAAATTCTTATGAAATTCTTTATAATCAAATAAAGAACCAACCTTTTTTCCGTATCAATTCAATGCAGAATGCCCGCACACTCATCGTCTGATGCATTTAACTGAGAAAAAAAATGCAACGAAACTATCCAAGGGAAATAGGGAAATTCCCATTGAATATTTAAGCCGATTCCAGAATGTGGGTTATTTTATTTATTCTATCCCGCTAAACGTTTTACTGTAACTATTGAAGCAGAATCTCTTTGCTACGCAATAATCCATTTTCGGACGTCTCAATCGGTAAAGGCCTCCCGTCAACTTCCATTGCCTCGATTCTATAATGATCCGGGATCTCAACTTTGAATTTTAGGGGGGGTAGCGGTTCGGAAAATCGGATGCAAAGTTGATGATTCGTGATTTGGGCATCTATTCTAACTTTTTTGGTGTCTACTAACTCAAAAGGATCGATATGGTTATTGCTATCAGGGATAACGAGCAAGGTTAGTGCATTCAATGATTCATCCGAGACAAACTGTCTTTGGGGACCGAAAGGAATGATCGATCCGGCCTTTATGAATACAGGGATCTTTTCCAGACTACATGGATACTCTAACCATGTTCGGGGAGAATAGCGGTGGAATGACCAGAAATCCACCCACTCGTCATCCGGGAAATAGATCTTCCGATGATCTTCTTCTGTAAGAATAGGCGCTACCAACAGAGACCGCCCGAATAAAAATTCATCTTCGAGATTGAAAACGGTTGGGTCATTTTCATATTCCAATACAAGAGCCCGCAGCATCGGTAGCCCCATCTCCGAGGAATGATGGGCTTCCGAATAGATATACGGTAACATGCGATATCTCAAATTCAAGAGGGTTCGGACCGCTTGCTGTGTTTGCGGATCATAATTCCAAGGTTCACGGTAGCGCGGAGGATTACCGTGAAATCGCATATGACTGTTAAATATGCTGAATTGAGTCCAGCGGAGATATAATTTGTCGGAGGGGGAGAACATGAATCCGCCAACATCTTGACTCCAAAAAGAAAACCCGCAGATGCCCAAACTTAACCCACCTCGGAGTACATTAATCAATTCTTCAAAGGCGCACGATGAATCTCCGGACCAATGAACTGGATACCGCTGACTGCCGGCATATGCGCTTCTGGCCCAAATAATTCCTTCTCCAAAATATCGCTTTGAAACCTCGAATGCGGCCTTCTGGTAGAGCAACGCGTAGAGATTGTGCATCTCCCGGCCATCATATCTCTTGAATTCCATGTGGCTCTCGATTTGCTCGCCAAAATCCACTTTGATTACATGAGCACCGATTTCAAAAAGCGAAGTCAACCTTTCTTGATACCATTTCACGGCCTCGGGATTGGAAAAATCGAGCGCGGCTGCCGGATTCGTAAGAAAAAGGAAAGGTCCGTGATTTTTCGCCGCTAAATGCCGTTTTTTCACCTCCTTATATTCCGGGAGATCACTCATAATATATGGGGCTTGCCAAAGCGATAACTTAAAGCCCATTGATTTTAATTCTTGACACATGGCTCGCGGATCGGGAAATCTATCCTTGGAAAATTTCCAATCGCAGTGCCAATCCTTGGTGAACCACTCCGTATCAATACAAATCACATCGCAAGGATACTTCTCTTCACGCAATCGTCGGGCAACTTCCAATACTTCATCTTGATATTTATAGGAAATTCGACTCATCCACACTCCAAAAGACCATTTCGGAGGAACCGGAGAGCGGCCGGTCAATGCGGTATATTTGAACAGCACTTCTTTGAGGGTGGGGCCATGCAAAAAGAAATAATCGACAAGCTTACTTTCGATCCCTACGAAAATCTTATTAAATTCTCGAGAACCGACCCAAAATGTGATCGGACGGGATTCGTTCACAAAAACACCATACCCTTTTGTCGAAAGAAAGAAGGGAATGTGCTTATAGGATCTTCCCGTACTGTTTCCATACCCTTCCCAATTCCAAAGCATGATGGTTTGCCCCACTTTATTTAAGGTAGAGTATTTTTCTCCTAAGCCATAGATCGCCTCGCCGGGTGAAAGCCCAAAAGATTCTGTCCCGAACCATTGCTTACTTTTTCGAATCATAACAAACCCTAAGGGCAACGAATCGGTACATGAAGGAAATTGATTTTTGGAATATCCCGATGTTTCCGTGATAAAAGTGCCATCGGCTCTATACACACGGATACGGAAATCGGATTTGTAAATCTGTAATTGTATTTTTCCCGTTTTTAAGAAATATAACTTTTCTTCTTCTTGAAAGTCGACATTGAGCCCGGGATCCGCTAATGTATTCGGATCTTTGTCCAACATCTCGGTTGGATGCTCCGGAATCTGTTCGGTGATTGGATCTCCCTTTTTGCCTTTCACAAGGATGCACATCACCCGATACATATCGGCTTGTAAAAATTGAATGCGCAATAGAAGGCGGCTGGGCTTTGTTTTAAATTGGGGCACAGGATACATTTCATGCACGCCTTCAGGTATCTTCTTTCTAACGTAAATATTATACCCGGTGCCTTCAAACTCAAAAGTCGTACCAACACGGCTCTTCAACTGGACTTCTTGGATTGAATAGCCGACTTTTCCCAATAATTTCGAAACAGCACCAAAGATGCTTCCGATCGGCGAGTTGTTTTGATCCAATGGGTGATCAGTTAAGCCATACACAAGATTGGGCTGAGATAATTCGTTTACGCGCTCTTTAAAACTTAAAGGGTATCTTAATTTATTGCGAATATAGCACCACAGAGATCCTTTAATATTCGTTTTCAACGGCACAATATCTATTCTAAATTTGATCCTTTATATAGTTTTGTGGAAGAATTCAGATTGCAGAATCTCTACGGCCCTAAACCCCGCAAATTTTTTTTGAAACGAATTTTAAGGCTCATTTTTTATGTTTCCAACGATAAAATGGCTAATTATTCGGTATGTGTTTACGAGATACGAGATAAACGATGCGGTGCAACGATCTACCAGCACGATCGATGGAAATTTAACCAAATTGGAGGTTAAAGGCATTGTTCATACGAATTCACAGAACGAGACAATTCCTTTTTCGCATAATTCATTCAGTAGTGTTTTTAAGAGATTTAAAGCATTCAGAGACAAAGAAATATCAATATGGTTAACGGCGTTTACAACAAAAATGATTTTTGAGGTATTATTTGCTATTTTGGTGTGCTCGGAATCCCGGTATAGATACTGAGTCAGAAGCCGATTTTCTGAGTCAGATATGACAAATTCGTTGCCTTCAAGGATTATATCGATGTTTCCTATCGCCGAAAACTTTTCATTTTTTTTGGCAAGCCTTAGCGTTAGAGGTTCCTTGATTTTTTCAAGATCATATCCGGAAAGGGAAAGAAAGGTTTTGGCGGAGATCAAATTGTATGCATCAACAAATGGATTGATTTTTGGAAACTTATGCGTTTTGAGCAGTCTGCGGGCCAACGCTTCCCCCGAAGGTCGATTTTTGGTGGGATCGATGTTGAGGAAATGCCATGAAAAATTTCGATATTTTTGAACGATTTCGGAGGTCTTAATTTGTTCGTCCGTGAATCGTTCTGTTAATTCCGAATGTACCGATTCTATTGAATTTGACAAATCATATTCATTTTTTAGAATTTTACAATCTGCGATGCGTAATACAGGAATTCTTACCGATACTCCTTTGTTTTCAAGAGCTGAATCGATTAATATTTCATTCTGAAATGTGGTCATGACTTTCTCTCCAGAATTTCATCGGATTTTGAATAAAGGTAAAAATGCATCCTTAAATCACACATCTTTGATTCTTTCAATGATATTTTTTAAGAATGCTTCGGTAAAGCTTTTCAATTGTTTAATCATCATCCGAGGATTGCCGTTGCATTTATCATATATAGTATCCAAGATGGCTTCGTTGAGAGGAAAGAATGGATTATCCGAAAATTGATGTATTCGATGGACGTGACAAAATCTATTAAAAGATTCGATATAAAACCATTTAAAATCTTCTTTCGAGAAGGGTTGCAATACAAACGGAACGTTTACATGTTGCTTTAGGTCTTCTGGTATTTTATTCAAGAAGGGCTGTAATTCCTCGAGATGCATGGTTAATATTAATTTAATACCTTTGAATTCTTGAATTAACTCCTTTAGCCGGTCATAAATCGGCATTTGCGCTTCTTCTTGTTTATTGTGGTCGATAGCGGTAGTTTCTTGGAGTATGATGTAATTATTATTTTGATTATTGTTAATCTCATCGGGAAAGCCATTGAAGTCATAATATTCATCATCTTCATCCCCATTTTCATGGGATACTTCGATAATTTCTTCATCATATCTTGTCGCAGCTTTCAAGAAATCATCAATCATAATAACAATTGAACTTCTCAAGCCCTCCAATAACAGTTTCAGCATTTCTTTTGCCATATGAGGGGCTGAGAGGTCCCGTTTTACACCGATATAAAGAAGGTCTTCGAAATTGATGTAATCCCCGAGAATCCACCGTTCGCACAATTTATATCGGTTTCTATCCATTGCAAATTTTACAATCACGGTGATACAATCCGCAAGTTCTTCCAAATGCTCGGTTGAAGCCCTATAGCGCGCTTTAGTTGATTCGATGATTTCTGCAATTTTCTCCGGACTTCCAATCCTGAATAATCCGTATATTTTTCGATTTGCCCCCCAAGTATCGGACAACAAATTCAAAGCATTCTGAAATGTGTCTCTATCGATGTTTTTTATAAGTTGGGTATAAAGAGAATAATAAAATGAAGAATTGGCAGAGGGCATTTTAAAAAAGAGCGTACTGTAATCAATTAATACAGATTCATTGATTGCCCAAAGGAAATGCGTTTTCCCTATACCAATATCTGAGATGATCGGGATGATCAACGAATTTTGAGTATCGGCAAACAAGTCAGTTATTTCCTCCAAGAATTTCTTGCGAGAGGGTACCTCTGGGATCGGTTCCTTAAAATCCGATTTTGAGACAAAAATGTCCCAAGGACTTTCTGCATTAGCCAAAATTCGTAAAAGCCGCTTCTCGCCAGCGGAAAACAGCATCTCCATATTCATGTAATACATAGAAGAAAGGATATATAGACTTGAGTATCATTTACATATATAGGTGAAATTGTGGGGCAGCAAACTTCGGTGATCTATGATAGAGTGTATTCAACCGTAAATCTCGGTACCTATGAGGGTGCGGTCGTGATCAAATATTCAAATACCGCGCCGGGTTTGCTTTTCGGAGATAAAATCGTTTTGAAAAAAGATGCGAATACTGACTTATTGTCGATGAAGGTTTCCGGGTTGAGAGTCTTCTTCGATAAAATTAACACACATTCTCAGATTATCGACACCACAATGAATCACCAACAGATCATTGATGAAATTGATTATGCAGTTCTGATCGGAAGCGATATTGCAGACCAATACGATGTGAATCGTTTTACAACATCCACGGAAGATATGATTCGATTTAAAAAGACACAAGGGCTGTATTACGATATGGATGATGGAAAAACGGACCATCGGGATTTTATTGCGGGTGAAATGATAAACCGGGCGGTTGCCATACTTAAGAACACGGGCGTGGTGATTGCGGACCAACTCGGAATCACCGAAAATACCCTCGTACCCGTTTTCTATGATTCCATCGTGATTGTGCGGGAGAACCAAAAACTTGACGTGAAATACGAATTGTGGTTCAGAGCAAATATCACCGAGTTTAGAATGATAGGCATCCTAGGAAATGAGAATTTTTAAAAATGCGAACAGCAATGAGAAAAGATATAAATCCAAAAGCATAATTTGTATTATAGCTTCGCGAAATCATAATGGAAGATGGGCGCAATGGCTGAATTAAAAGGAAGGAAATGTCCCTATTGTGGGAAAGTCTTAGACCACCCATATTGGCGGCATATCGAAAGTGATCATCCCACAGAGTATCAAAGCGATAAGGCGACATGGATTCAATTATACAAAGATTATATTGCAATGGGTATGGACAAGGAGATCTCGATTAAAGTTATATCCGAACTTTTTAATCAAACCGATAAGGATATTCTCGATTTTCTTAAAGCGAATAAAGCCTATTGAGAAATATACTTTCACGCAATGGCTCTTCCTTTTTTACCGCACTTCTCGAAACCTTTTTATTGAAGCAATGTACACAACTGTTATGGACGTTTCGGCGTATAAGATAGCATTGCTCGGCCCTCCAAATGCCGGAAAATCTTCACTTTTACGGGTTTTAAAAGGAGAATACGAGAGATTATTATCAACAACGCCTACCAAATTAGTGGATCGGGAAATGATCGGGCTAATGGATAAAGTATTTGTTGTTTGGGACTTCGGAGGTCAAGATCATTATCGCCAGCGTTATATTTCGGAGCCGACGTATTTTTTGGATGAAATAGAATATTTAATTTACGTAATTGATACATTAGATGATGATAAAATCGAGTTGGCCCGTAATTATTTCGATGAGATCATGCAAAAGATGAAGGAATTGAGGTATAATTTTAAATTAGCAATCTTGTTCAATAAAATCGATCCGCAAGCCGAAAATAATCCGGAGCTGCATAAGAAGGCAAATCTTCTAACCAAAGAGTTTGAAACCCGTGCAGAGAAATATGGGTTAACTCCGAAGTTTTTTCGGACCAGTATTTTCGATCCGATCAGTGTTTTGGATGCGTTCTCCCACTTTTTCATTGATACGGGTTTGAAAAATTACTCTTATGAACTTTTGAAGGAATTCGGCAAAAAATTCAATATTATTTATGCAGGGCTCTTTTCTTCGTCTCAAGTTGTAATCTCTTCGTATTCTTCTCCATTTAAGGATCCCAATTCACTGAAAGAACTGGTTTCGGGGCTTCTGAAAAGCGAGAATTTCAAGGAGATACTATCCGAGCCCATAACAATAGAGCAAAAAGAAGAAAACGTGCTGATAATCCCTATAAAAGTTGAAAAACAGTTCTTTAAACTGATGATTATTGCTGCGCCGACTTTTTCACTTGAGTCCGAGGATGTGAATAAAAAGATAGAAGATATTCAAACACAAATTGTAAATTTGCTTGAAAAGATGCATCTCAGCTCGAAAATTCGATTCTAAATAATATATATGTGCGGAATTTTTCAATGCTGTTTCGTTTTACAATTTGACGATGGTACAAATTTTGAAAATTTTGAAGATGCTGTTTACCTTATTGATTTTGGATATGTTCATGTTCATTGCGGTCTGTATAGTGAATCTTCTACCTTCTATTTACGATAGAATCGAAGCAGATTATGGGCTACCTTCAGTTTCACCCATTATGTGGTTAGAAGCCTTTTTTATCATAATCGCTGCGGTCTGTGCGGTGTGGTGGGGGTATGAGTTAGACCGTAGGAATCGAAGAAGTGCCTTTATAGGAGGATTACTTGTTTGGATTAGCGGATTACTGATTTGTGCGTATGCATCTTCATTTCCGCTCTTTATTCTAGGTCGAATTATCACCGGAATCGGGATCGGAGCGCAGATGCCCGCTATGTATTCGGTGGTTGCGGATATAATTCCTCCGAAATTTTGGTCCACTGAATATGCACTGTTGGCACTCCTTTCTGCCTTAGGAAACTCGACGGGAAATTTTATTTCGGCGTTTATAGCGCCGATGAACATTTGGGGGATGGGCTGGAAGTTTCCATTTTTGTTCTTTTCTCTTCTTTCATTGTTATGCCTCGTCTTTCTTCTCATCATTCGTCTTCCGCAACCGGGCGAGAATGACCCCGTAATTGGGGATGCGATAAAAAGCGGGCTGAATTACTCCTATAAAATCAAAGTCAAAGATTTACCGGAAATATGGAGGATTCCGACCAATCGATATATGGTCTACCTCTGCTTTTTTGCGGTGATTCCGGGTGCTACGCTTGCCGCTTTTTTGGTCTATTACATGATTAATATTCCGTTTGCAAGCTTTCCTGTTAGTATAAAAACCCAAATCTCTGCAATTTTTTCGGGAATGGTTGGTGTCGGATATTTGCTGGGAACTTTCTTTTTGGGTCCGGTGTTTGATTGGCTTTCGATGAAGAATCGAACGAATAGAGCGAGATATACATCGCGAATGTTATATTTTAGCATTCCATTGCTTATCACCGCATTTTTATTCATCCAGCCGGTGAATTACGAATCTTTAAACTTGGATTTAAGTGTGTATAATACGGAAACGTTCGATTTGAATATGTGGATTTATATTGTGAGCCGAATTTTGGAGACCTATCCTAATTTTGTGGTGTATTTCTTCTGTTTATTCTTCGGTACATTTTTGGCTGCCGTAATCACGATTAATCGAACGCCCGCCTTGCTTCAGATTAATTTACCCGAACACCAGGCTTCCGGACAATCGATGCTGAACCTAAGCGATCAAGTGGGGAAAGCCTTTGCGTTTATTGTTGTAATTTTGGTGAATTATTCCACGTTCTTGGTGATGAATGATAGAATTACGCTGTTGCCCATTATCTTATCGGTTCTATCGTTTATTCCCGCAGCATATTGGTGGAGCAAAATCGCGCTAGTGACCGAGAAGGATTTTGCAGAAAAAGAGCGCATTCTGAATCAACGTAAAACAACATTGCTGAATCAAGACCAAAATATGCAAATCATTTAGTCGCTTTCCCATATTCTCTTTTTTCAATGAGTTCTTCCTTTTTTTACCCTACGTTTTGAAATGCGGACTGAAAATAAACAATTGAAAAAGAATAAATTTCAAAAAGAACAACTTAAATTCATGGAAAAGATCATTGACTTCGAGGATGTAAAGCGATTTAGGTCAGCACGCGTATCCACCTTTCTCAATCTTATATTTTACGGGAGTCTGGGGCTTTCTGTATTTAATTTTGTGTTTCGACACGCCGATGCCTTGACCGGGACGTATTACGGATACGATGGTCGAGCGTTTATGATATTTATTTGTTTATTTGCCATAATTCCGTTATTTTTCGTGTATGCGTATTGGGATTTCCGAGCGGTGCGAGTGAACATCATGCTTCTTCAAACTGCATTTTTGATATTATCGATAGTATTAATTGTTCGTTATTTTGAGCTTCGGGGAGTAAGCGACGAGCCCGAATTCATTTTTACTTCGTTATTTTTAACGCAAAATCTCTTGATAATTGGATTATTTACATGCGTTTCTGTATCTTTGTTTATTATTGATGCTTTATTGCTCACCTATCCGTTTAAGATCGAAGATATTTTCACACCGGGTGCATATTGGGATGGGAAAATGACCGGCAAAGCGGTGGTATGCTTTGGATTCATGATCTTATTTTTTGCTATATCGATATTATTATATTTTGGCTCGAGTTACGGACTGATATTAAATTTGGTATTAGCTATAGTGTATGGAATTATTGGGCTTATTCATACGATCGTAATTTTCATCAAGGATATGCTCAGTTCTTTGGATTATTATAAAAGTCATCATTCACCCAAGTATGTATTGATCTATTTTGTCTTTGCATTGGTGGTCGGCTTGGTCATAGTGTTTACGTTTCTAAATTTGACCCAATTAAGTTTAAATATGTTGTTCATCATTTTTGGACTCATATTGATACTTAGTTTCACATTTAGGTTTATCGTCGATGGTGCATCCAAGCCTAAACAGAAGTCCGACAGAATAAATCGTAGATTATATGAAGAAAAGCAAAAAGCGAATGGGAAAGTGGTATTTCAGACCATTTATTTTACGCTGATTGTGTTCGGTGCCGCCTATTTGTTTGCGATTAATTCGGATGTTTTTTCCGAATTTAGAAATTATGCTCTTTTATTTTTGATTATTGCATGTGCGATTCCGGTTTCTTATTCTCTGTCAAATTGGGTATCGTATAATACTCAAATTCTTTTCGGCCTATTGTTAGAGGGATTGGCGGCGCTATTTTTATATTATTTCGCTATCGAATATCGTATTAATATCTTAGCGGGGAATTCAGAGCTGCCGATATATGGAAACCTTTTTCTCCAATCCTTGATTCCATCATTGTTATTGGGAATCCCCGTTGGAATTTGTATTTCCGGTTTCGGATGCATCTTTTCGGAGTATCACAACGAGATCAAAGAGAGTGGATATCTTTTTGAATTCGGAATGATTCTTCTTTTCGCGGCTTTCTTTTCAGGGCTTAGTTTGTCCCGGATTTATCGTGTAGATGGATTAACCCAAGGAGAAGTTCTTCGGGCTTTAGAAGTGATTCAAAATTATTCATATAATGTGTTTCTGGCTATTAGCGGGCTCATTTTGATTAATTTATTGGTCATCTTGAGCTATGCTTTACTAATTAGACAACAAAATCGCAAGGAGGAAACAAGAAAATGAGCGATCAGAATCCTAACAATCAGAATTCAGAAAAAAAACCGGAACTCCAAAAGAAATCGGCACCTAAAACCCCCTTAAAGAAGATGTCGCTTGCCGATCTAATGGGGGATGATGATATTCAGAAATTTTTGGAAGAAACCGAAGAATCTGAACAAAAAAAGGAATCAGAACCCGAGATTGAGATTCGTCCGACCCCGGTGAAAAAAAGCGGTGGCCAACAGCCGGCAAAAAAACAATCAAAAAAATTGGACAATAAAGATGTTCTGGGTGCCATCTCACAGTTAAGCAAATTATCCGGAGGAGATACAGATTCTGTTGAAAACGAAGAAATTACCGAGGAATCGGATGAAGAATTAAAAAAATATATCGATCAACTTGATGAGTCTGACAAAGGGGCTTCAACATTCTCCGATTTGAGAATTTCAGACGAATTATATTCATTTGAACAGCCTGATATCTCTTTACCGATAAGTCCAACCGAATTGGATGAATCAGACCTCGAAAAAGAAAAAAGAGACTTGGAGAAAGATCTTGAGAAAAAGATTAAAACGGTTTCGGAGCCAACAGAAGAAGAGATAAAATCGAAATTATCAATTTTTGGTATGAAAAAGAGGGCTATACCCATAAAAATGCAACCGAAGATGATAAGAAGAACGGGAATAGCATTTATTTGTCTGATTCTATTGGTGCCCACGATTCTCTTAATTCCATCTTATGAGACCAATTACGCAAGACAATTGCTGAGTTCTCCCTATCTTGGATTTATGGTATGGAAAGAAGAAGTGGATTCGCGAGTGGATCCGAAGTTCATTCCCGCGTTTGCCGAAAAATTCGTGAATCCTACCATTGACCTTGTAATGGCAAAAGGAGAGACTGAATATTTAAAATTCGTAATTCGATCTTTGTTTTCAACACCGACACAAGGTCGTATCACCCTTTCCGATTTTATTAACTCCGAGAATACGACGAGTATCAATGCGCAGAACTTCGTAATTTTGAAAGAACTGAAAGATGATGAGCGAGTATTCTATCCGGATAAACTTGAAATTCAAACCCAGGAATTTGAATTAGCCCCGAATACAAATTATGTTATGTACATCAAATATCAAAGCCCGATCAATGCTACGGCGGGTCTATTTTCCGGAACTATGATGCTTCGGCTCGGGAATAGCCAATTTATCGTGAAAATAAATATAAAAATATTGGATTCCGAAATTGCAAATCATAAAAAGACGATCTTCTATTCGGGGAACCAAATTACCTCAATAACGGATATTCAATCGCTAATATCGCTAAAAATTTCAACGATGAAAATTGATTTTGATTACGAATACAATGCCACCACCAATTCTTTCACATTTAATTGGACTCAATTCGATTTGCTGATGAATTCTGCAATGAGCCAAGGTCTAGAAAATGTCGATATCTCATTCCGATGGAATCCGCCATCCGATATAATTCAGTTCAGCGCGCGATATAATGCAAGTCTCAACGATTCGTACACCAAAATTTGGAACCACATGGTCGGAAACGGATGGCAAAATTACACTTTGGTGGATTTAGGCATAAAATATACGGATGCACAGATTAATACCGCAGTAAAAATGATTTCTTTGATTAAATCGGTTTCTCCGGAGATTCGGGTGCTATGCGGTGCCGCCCTTTCGGTCGATTCGATTCGATTGCTGAAGGATGTGGATGTTTGGGCACTATCGCAAATCGACCTTCAAAATCAACCGCAATTTGTAAATAATCTTCTTGCAAACGGCAAAAAGATTTTGTTGGCAATCGAACCCCAAACCCAACTCCCATATATGAACTTGAAATTGACCAATCCATTGATCCATGCTCGATTGATTCCATGGCTCGTATTTCAGTTTAATTTAGATGGAATTTATCTTTATAATACATCAGATGCACGGGTGAATGCTTACGGATATGGAGATGATGGATTGCTGACCGGATTGTTGCTTTATCGGAATGAGGGCAGGATTATTCCGAGCATAAGGTGGTTGATATTCTCCCAAGGCTTGGAAGATCTTTCATATCTCGTGAAAACAAAGCAGATCGCCCAGCAAAACCAAGATTCAGAACCGGGTAAAAAAGCATTAACTATAATTAATCAACTCAATATGCTGATGAAATCCTATACGGAATTTTCCATTTCGAGTTCGCATTATTCCGATCTAAGGCTTCAGATGTCGGAAATACTCACTTGATTTGGCTTTTTTCGAATTCACACTTTTGGTGAGGGAATGGGTGAAGAACCGGGTCGCAGCAACAACACAGCGCAGCAGAGTGAGAAGATAGCACATGATTTTCCTCAAAAAACAAAAGATGAGCGCAATTTGGATGAAGATTTTTTTAGCCTTGATACATTTTCCAAAATTTCGAACGTAAATCCGATTTTGGAAAAAATCTTAGAGTTTAGAAAGACCAAACATATCAAATTTGATGGAATTCAAAAAAAGTATGTAGATTTTCATAAAAAATGTATTCTCGAAAATCCGCTGATCGAATGGAAGTTCAAAGACAAGGTCTATGCGATGGATTTTTCCCCTTGCGGAACTGCGCTCGCATTGTGTTCGATTGATGGAATATTGATAATATTCTCGATTCCGGGCTTTGAGGTAAAGCATAGTGTTCATATTCAAACCGAGGGCATTTATTGTTTGAGATATTCACCGGATTGTAAATATATTGCATTTGGAGGAGATGATCTGAAAGTCGTGATTATAGAGGCAAACACGCTTCAACACATTCATTCGTTTCATGGCCATACGGGCTGTATTCAAGACATTCGATGGTATCAAACAAATCAAGGTCTTTATTTGATTTCGGGCTCGATGGATGGGACCTTGCGAGTTTGGAACATGAAAACTAAAAATTTGGATTACTTTTTTGGGGATCACGCATCGGACATCAATACCGTCGAAATCACGGCCGATAAAAGTTATCTTTTAACCGGTGCAGATGACACGTCTATTCATATATATAATTTATGGAATTGGGATTTGGGCACGATTTTGAAACCGCATTTAGGACCTATTTATTCCATTAGCGCAAGCATCGATGGTTTTATCGCAAGTAGTTCGATAGATGGAACGGTCGCTCTTTATAGTCAAGAGGATTGGCGTCTATTGAAAACTCTAATGTTTCGCGAGAATATTATTAAAAAAGTGCAATGGAGCCCTTTCGGAGAACTCTTAATTGTATGCGTTTACGGTCAAATCTACGCCGTATCGCTTTCAACGTTCGATATTGTCATCGCATTCAGAGAACATTCTAAACAAACATTAAATTGTTGTTGGCACCCTTCGGGAAAATATCTTGTCTCTTCAGACCAAGATTACAATGTGATCATTTGGAAAAACCCGTTATATATTATTCAAGGCCCCATAGAAGATTTCAAACCCTTTTCAATCCCCGATTTGTCGAAATTAACCGAAAACGATGCCGAAGAATCGGTTAAATTTGAATATTACACCTATCTTCAATTATTGGAGAAATCTAAATGTGAAATCTTGGAGAGATTTGCTGAAAAATTAAAAACATTTAAATTTTCAGAGAATCTTGCCGATCGCGTTATGACTTTTTATAATCAGAATGTAAATCAAGAATACGAATATTACAAAAGAGATGCAGAATTAAAATTTCAGTCAACACTTAAAAAATCACTTACACGTGAAGAAGGAAAAGAGAAACGCTAATTTCGCAATATATAAAAATAAAAAAAATTTTAGAAAATTTTTGGGACTATTTTAAACCCAGAGAAATACCCTCTTTTTTTTCAAATAATACTAAATATTAACAGAATACCATACATTGTCTGCTAAATTAATCTCATTTCAAACAATCACGTCCACACAACAAGAGAACCCCCGCCGCTCAATTCTAATTCGAAAACCGCAATGGCAACATCAAAACCATCCACCGCTGTTCGATGAAATAATAAGTCATATAAATCATCTCCTTGTAATTCTAGCCCAAATCTCTCAACCGGAGAACAGCCTACCTTATTACCGCGTAAAGGTCTCCGAATATTCATATACAGCCGTAAGATGGTGAGATGGACCGTTCGTAGAACGGTATCTTTCCAAAAACGCCGAGCATCCTTACACCGCCTTAATACATTATTGAAACTTTCGGTCTTATTCGTCGAAATTAGCGCAACTAACGATTCGCCCTTATCTAAATAAATAGCGATGCAAACTCATCAATCAACTCAAGATGGCTACGAACAAATTGGAATAGCGTCGTTTTAACATCGCGACACCGTGTTTGTTTGAATCCACATAATTTTTTTCCGAATTCTTTCAATGAACTTATCCGATGTTTGTGTTGAATTACTGAGGAAAAAAGGTCGGTTATTTAATTGATCTAAGTAGTCAAATTTTTAACCAATTGATTCAAATTATTCTAATAAAAAATATTAAAATCATCTCTTATATATTATTTTTTGTGATTATGCATGAATCAAAAAAAAGGATCAATCAGTAAAAAGATCGTACTTCTAGGAATTGTACCACTAGTGCTGTTCTCAACAATCTCTATCTCTATTTCAATCGAGCAAACAAGAGAGAATGTTTATCGTGAAAAAGAATTAAATTTGAGAAATATGGTAGATCTTGGATATGCAATAGTTAATTCCTATTATTTAAAAGCACAAAATGGATCTCTTAATGAAACCCAAGCAAAAGCTTTCGCTCTTGCAGAGATAGATAAATTTATTTATGGCCCAATAAAAAAAGATTATTTTTGGATTCAAATGAAGCAAGGAGACCAAATTATTCTTCTCTCTCATCCGTATGCTCACGATTTGGTAGGAAGCGATATTTCAAAAATCAAAGATAAAAATGATTTTCTGTTATTTTACGAGTTTCAAGTTGTAGCTGATAGAGATGGGAGCGGTTTTATCGATTATTATTGGCAATATTATGATCAAGCCGATCGTGTGGAACCGAAAAGAGCGTTTGTGCTTAAATTTGAACCCTGGGATTGGTTGATTGCAACAGCAATATATATCAATGATGTTGAGAACGTTATTTCACAACAAATTCAAAATTCGATTCTCTTGATGGCCTCAGTGCTAATCCCTACCATTTTGATAATTATTTTGGTGTCAGTAAGAACTATTTCAAAGCCGATTATCAATTTAAGCAAATCCGCGAAGAAAATGATCGATGGAGATTATCGAAATGCCATCAAAATAACTTTAAACGATGAGATCGGGACATTATCGGATATGTTCGAGAATTTACGCAACTCTATACAAACATTATTAACCGATAATAAAGAGATATCTTCGCAATTAGCTGCCGCGGCAGAAGAATTGTCGTCGAGTGCCGAAGAAGTGTCAAGTTCAAGTGAGAATATTGCAAGTTCTCAACAACAGATTTCAAAGGGTGCATCAACTCAAGTGTCTGCAATTACCAATACTCAAAAGGAAATTAATGAATTGAATAATGGAATTAAAGAGATACGGCAGAAAATAGATTCGATTGGAATAATATCTGAAATGATAAAAAGTATTGCCAACCAAACGAATATGCTTGCGCTAAATGCTGCGATCGAAGCGGCAAGAGCGGGAGAATCAGGTCGAGGTTTTAATGTAGTGGCGGATCAAGTTAGAAAACTTGCTGAGGAATCAAGGAAATCGGCAGAATCGACTAATAATATGATCGAAGAAATTAAATCCATAACAAAGTCATTAGAAAAAAGAAGTGTTGAGATTGTAAATTCGGTTGATTCCATCGCATCTGTCGCTGAGGAAACATCTGCTAGCACAGAAGAATCTGCAGCCGCTGCGGAGGAACAAGCATCATCAATGGAAATGATAACATCGACTGCCCAACAATTGGTTTCCCTTGCGGAACATTTGAAATCTTCGTATTCCCATATTCAAATTGCAGAAGAATCAGCCGAGAATCTTGAAATTTCCATTAAATCTCGTCCTATAAATGAGAAAGACCGATCTGCTAAAAAATCAACACAAACAGATGGAGAGAAAAAAATTACAGATGAAAAAGAACATCCGGTCGAAAATGTGACAAGTATTATAACTAAAAATTAAGGGGGGTAGATTCAGCACCGCGGTATTAATTAGGTATCTACGCACCTAATTCGGCATGGGTATTCTGCTGGTTTACGCGTTTTTTTGATTTTTTTATGTTTTTAATATAAAAAATTGACGTATAATTATATAATTCAAATAATGGTATCAACGTTCCAAAATCAAGGTTTTTATCTCATTCGGCGCAAAATCCGCATTTATTTTGGCGACGAAGCCATTATTATCGAAACTAATTTTTGCATCCTTTTCGGCTTCTTCGATTAGATTAGCCCATCTTGCCTTCTTAATTTTTAAGCCCGAAGGAATGGGAATTTCAACTGATTTTGCAATTCCGAGTGTTTCATTCAGTCTTAATACCAGTTTATGCATATC
>CAZUTM010000091.1:0-18660 GCA_964623665.1 uncultured archaeon | reverse complement strand
CCAAATAGAAATTCGGTAATGCTTCGAGCTCTATACCCATTTCTAAAGTTAATTCAAATTTGGTTTCTGTATCTTTTACATCCAAATTTACCAATTCCATACTGGCCGAACTTAAGGGATTTTCTTGGTAGGTTTTCCATGCTTCTATTATATTATCTTCTTTTTGGTTTCTATTTGCTGCGATTGGTGATTGCGCTCCGCTAAAAGAAAGCCCGGAAGTTAAATCCGACAACATATCGGAAAGCGGGATTTTTGGTAACACGACTTCTTTCGTAACCATCATACCGTTATATTTGAAATTACGGATATAGATTTGCAAATCGAGGCCTGAAATCTTTCCAGTTGCGTAATCTATTCTGATGTTTTTAAACATCCCCGAAATCCACGCACCAAAAGAACCTTCATCCAATCGAAGACCGATGTCAATTACAACTGTTGCATATGGTTCGATTCTTTTAATTTCATTGGTTGAAATCCTCGCTACGGTTTCATGCATAACGGGATCATATATCTCCAATTCGAGTTCGCCCAAATAGGCTGGAACAAACGAAGGATTCGTTACGGGCATAGTAAGCATAATCGAACCGGGTGCGCCCCGATAATATAACCCGAATTTATTGAAATCAAATCTGCAAGAGACTAAAGAAACGGTATTGAGCATCATTAACGGCATAGCGGCAACGACGATAGCCAAGATAGTTAAAGCTTTTTGTTTTGAAGTCATAGCTTGCCTGTCCATTACTTTCTTTCGAATATTACGTTGGATTGCAGCTAATCTCTTTGTCGAAAGGCCGTCATTTGATTTTAATTCTTTTGGTACTTCTCTTACGGGTTCTTTCTCGGTTGCCTTATAGAGTTTTTTCGTGGTTGGTTGAGCATCCTCTTTTTCTTCCATTTGGCTAACCCGGTCGATTTTCTCTATGTCCTTCTGACCTTCAACCAGCTCGATTTTCTCCGTTTTTTTAATTCCTGTATCTTCATTCTGGAGAGAATCTTGAAGGTCTTTTTTAGCCCTTCTTAGCCGGTTTAAAATTTCATCTCGTTTATCGGACATTAAGATTCACCATAATTTTTTTAATTTAAATTGTTTTTCCTTAAGGTAATTTAAATTCACATTGAGTCGGTAAGCGTATGAAAGCAAAGCAGAATAACCGAGATCACCATCAATTTATAACATTCGCTGAGTTGATGCAATGTGCATATTGACCATGGAGATCGTAAGAACACAAAATTTTTTTCCTCAACATGAATTTACCTTGTGAACAATCTAATTATTATTACACCGTAAGAGTATTTAAAATTGCTATCCACCCAAAAAATGGGTGCATTATATCTGCGCAGAAGCCTTCTGTCGGTATTCTCTGGCAGATTTGATGTGTCGAGAACCTTTGACAGATAATATTACATACATTCTGAAATGCAAAACAGAAATAGGAAAAAACTGAACTTGTATATGTTAAGAAATAAAAATATTTTTTACGATTTCATTATATGCCTTGGCATTTTTCTTTAAAACAGCCTTTACAAGCGACGAATCGACATCTTTATCACAAAAAACCCCTATAAAACCAAAGGCACTGCTTGCCGCTAAAATGATATAATTCTCAAAGACCCAACTAAAAATGAACGGTTCCGACGGATTTTTTCTCAAGAAATTCATAAATTTTTCGCTATTTAACATAATAGAATTTAATAACGGAATAATTGGATTTTTATTCTTTTTCTCAGATTCGGAAAAGCGAAATGATTTGACATATTGAACGATCTCGACGCCTTGGTTATCTGAAATAAGCACACGATTGATGGCAGGATCTGATAATCGAATATCATCAACAATTACTTTTATTTCTTCAATGAGGTGCGCTAAAGACATATACTTGTAGTTGAACCTAAAAAAATTTAAAAGTTTCGTAAAAAAAAGGTGCATTCATATATTTTAAACGATGGAAACAAATGCGGTAAAAAAAAGCGTAGGCGTTTGATGCTGCTAAAATGTTGTGAAAATCAAAGCATCAATTATTGAATCAAAGAATCCGCTAAAGAGATAGCGAATCAACATCAACGCAGATAGGCCGCCGAATAATAAAAATGGCGTTATTAAATAAAACGAATTTATTTTTTGATACCCGGAAAGCTCCCGATACTTCGGCTTCCCGAAGAAGATTTCGGATGCGATTATAGAATACGCAACACAGAATATAACAATGTAAGACATGATCATGATGAAAGAAAGAACGAGCAGAGCATCGTGAATTGGAGTCGTTGAGCCTCTGAAAATATAATTAAGGGAATTGGACAAAAACAAATTTCCCGGAAAATAGGGTAATAGCATCGTAGAAACGCCCAAAATAAAGAAGTAAAACATATTTGGATACACCTTGTAATAATCACCCAATAATTTCAAATCAAAGATCTCGTTTTCCGGGTCATCGAATATCGGATTTAATGCTTCATAGATGAAGGCCTTTGCGAGAGAAGATCCAACAATAAACATTAACGTGGCTAGATAAGTTTGGGTTTTAAATTCATCGGAGGCATAAATACTTGAAGAGATAAGAATCAATAAAAGGTTAAAATCAGAAATTGCCAAATATCCCAATATTTTCTTTAGCGAATACGATTGCCGCCTGAATTTGCCAAATAATTCCATCATAACCCAAATGATGTCTACCACCAAGCCGGATCCTCCGATTAAAAATAAAATAAATGCAATTGTGGGATTGGTATGCGTGAAACAAGAGATAATTCGGAAAATCGACATCCCAACGCTCGGAATGAAGACAATGTTAAACATCTTCAAGCTCAATGGATTTGATTCTTCGAAATAGTCATTGAGATGAGCAAATCCAAAAGGCGTTATTCCAACAATAGATCCGAAGCCGAGGACAAATAGAAACAATGAGATCACATCCATTGTTCCAATATTTTCACCTACAGTCGCCTTGATTTGACTCATGTTGAAGGTGCCTCTGCTGATAAAGAGAAGAATCGCACCAATTATAAGAAAGGTAAATGATAATACCGCAATCGCTAATAAATTCCGGATCTGGAAAAAATCCTTTTCGTAATCGCCAAAATAAAAGATTTGCATCACCAAAATGGTGGACATCATGAAGAAGAAAATAAGGATGAGGATATTATCCGACAAACACATTCCAACGATGGACGCTATCAGAAGCGAGTAAATGAGCCCGAAATATTCGATAAATTTGCCGTTTTTGAGATTGAGGGATGCACTTATCGAGAAGATTAAAGAAATAATTAACACCAGTTCGATAAGATAAAGATTTCCCTTTGATATATAAAGAGATCCTTTGTTGATTGTGTAATCTGGTATGATTAAAAGAAGACTATTGATGAATAGGGAAAAAGCAATTATAAAAGTCGCCATTTCAAATCTCTTTTTGGTATTATCGATGGATAAGGTGAAAATACCTCCCAAAAACAGCACAGAAAATGGAATAAGTGTAAATAATATGAGTAAATTTTCAAACATCTAATTTTTCCCCCCCGTTTTTGATTGCGGCTTTGAATCCAAAAGTTCCCAAACCGTTCTCTTTTTATCAATGAGCAAACGTTTATATTCCCCAGCAAAAAATACCGGATAGATATTAACGAACACAATATACACCAAAAGAATCACAAGCATCATAAATACAAAGATCTGAAGCGGTTCATCGATATAAAACAAGGTAATAATGAGCAAGAATAATAAAATAAAACTGAGAATTGTGTGCTTATACTTGCTTAGAGATGTCCAATATGTGTATGCTAGCAAGGTTAAGCCTATTGCGAGGATTATGTACACCATTAATTGTTCCGGGTCGATTATCATCTAAAGGTTTCCCTCCAATGTTCATTATAATTAATGCAAGATTCGCATTCGGAAAATGCGCGCTATATATGTTAAAAGTGCCTTTCGCAAATAAAAATATTGTCGAGAGAAACCGATCTATTAATTGAAAGGGCTCAGCAAATAAAAATAAAGGCGTTCTTTTAACAGTTGAATGTCGCAAGAACATGGGCAAACCAAATTTGTTGAGCATCCCTTCTTGAAATCCAACCTTATAGAAGAAAGAGAGTATCAAATTAATACGATAAAGCAGGTAATGGGAAAAAATGCATTGGTAGTTTTACCCACGGCGTTAGGAAAAACAATCATAGCGTTGTACGCTTCGATATTAAATTTGGAATTTTCTGAAAAATCGCGGGTTTTGTTGGTTGCCCCGACACGTGCGCTTGTGATGCAACATTTCGATTCTTTTAGGTATTTTCTTGATGAAAAAATCAAAGTTGGCCAATTCGATTCGGGTATGAATCCGGTGATGCGCTCCCGTTTATTAAATAATTCACATATCATCGTTTCGACACCCCAAATCGTTCAGAATGATCTTCGGGCAGGATATTACGATCTATCCGGGTTTTCGCTTCTTATATTCGATGAAGCGCATAAAGCGAGGAAAAATTATGCTTACACAGAAATAGCGAAACTTTATCATGAAAAATGTCCGAAGATGCAAATTTTGGGGTTGACGGCATCTCCGGGAAAAAATTTGGAATATATCAACCTTCTTTGCCGAGATTTATTTATCGAAACTATCGTTTTCAAGTCGAGCGATGATGCGGATGTGCAGCCCTATATTTTTCCAATCGATACATGGCTTCAATATATAGATTTGCCCGAGCCGGTTGTTAATGCTCAAAAAATCTTGGAGAAGTGGCTAAATGACCTCAATGAATTTTTTATTTCGAAAAATCTCTTTGCAAAAAAGGATTATGTCTCGAAAATGGACTTTTTACGACTCATGCGTGATCTGAAATACATCGATCAATATGGTACGCAAAAAAAACAAAAGACAAACGGAGAACCTATGAATAAAGGGACTATTGACTTTCCTCCGGAGTATTTGAATGAATTGAGTAATCCGAACATATTACAAACCCTTTACTATAATAATATAGACATTTCAATATTATTTCCGAATTGCGTTCGAGGAATTTATCTTTCTCATATGATCGAATTATTAACAAGCCAAGACTCACGTTTATTTAAAAGATATATCAGAAATCTTTGGGAAAAGGCCAAGGAGGGAAATAAAACCGCCCTAAAACTCTTGAAAAAAGAAGAAATGGGAACCGTTCTGGAGTTTCTCAAAGAAAAAATGGAATATCCAAAAATCAACAAGCTTAAGGAAATTTTATTGGAGAATCTTGCGAAGCCCAATTCCAAAATTATAATATTTACTCAATTTAGAGAGATGGCTTCAATCATTGTAAAAGAAATCGAATTGATAAATAAATCCTTAACCCAAGATAAAAATCAAAAAAAAATGTTTTTGCCCAAGATGTTGCCGACGAGGTTTGTAGGACAAGCATCCAAAGAGCATGATAGGGGATTAAATCAAAGGGAGCAAAAGGAAATGATAACGGCCTTTCGTAATAATCAATTCAATATTTTAGTTGCTACAAGTGTTGCCGAAGAAGGTCTCGATATTCCGAATGTCGATTGCGTGATATTTTACGAACCTGTTCCCTCCGAGATTAGAACCATCCAAAGAAGGGGAAGAACGGGTCGATTTGCAATTGGAAATTGCCATATTCTCGTAGCGAAAGACACAATTGATGAAATCTATCTGCGAGTATCTCAGAGAAAAGAGGAAGAGATGCATCGATTACTCAAACAAGGATCGGATGACATTATTCTTAATGATATTCAGCGAAGTGAAACAACCCTCGAGTTTGAAGCATTGGATGTTGATCGGATTATTGAAAGGTATACCCAAACCAGAGCGGAGAAAAAACTCCAAAAAGAAAAAGAGACAATCGAAGAGATTAAAATATTACAATTGGATGATGACGAAATTGCGAAGAATGTTATTGGGGAATATCTTGGCGTTCAGAATATAACGAACGAATTGTTGTCAATTGCAGAAATGAATCAAAATGTTCAAAAAGCGAATCAAAAAAGGCAAGAAATCGTAAAAGCCTTAAGAAAGAAGCATGTTGCAACGATATTGAACAAAATAATTGAAATTATAATAGAGAATGGCGAAAAAATCCCGGATTCTGAACGAGAGATCATAGTAAATTTAAATAAAAAGCAATTTATCGCCCAAAATCACGATCGACTCGAGAATGATGATAGAGATCTTGATTGGATCGCGCCGGAGTTCAAACTGGAAAAAATTAGATTGTTTGATCTGTGTAAGGAGATAGGGATTCATAAATCCAAAGTGGAAAAAGAATTGTACAGTTCAAAAAAAACGTTTATTTTAATAGAATATTCCGGTTTTGTGTTCCTCAATGGATTTTTTGCGTAGCCTCTGTATATTAATCTTTACTTTTATACAAATCTTTAATTTGGCTATATTTTTCTTTCCTAATTGACCATCCCACATATAATAAAATGGCAAAGAGGAAAGTAATGGGCATGGCAACCAAAATCCAATTACCGGTGATCGATAGCAACCAACCTGTAATTGTGAAAATCGCACCAATACTTGTAATAATTCGATTGTAGCGATCAAAAATCGATTTCAATTTATTCAAAAATAGAACGGTCGTGGTTGCACCCTTTTTGATAAGTTCCATCTCGTTAAGAGGAATTTCTACAGCATCTTTTTCTTGGTAAACTTCATATATTGAATCATATTTTCCCGGAAGCTCTCCTTCAGCGCAAAGAACGTTCAGTCGATCAATCATAATATTCTTATCTATTCCTAACCGCTTTGCTTCAATGCCTATTGAAACATACTCGTGCATCGCCCCTTTTATAAGAATACCAAAATGTTTCTTGATAATTTCGCCTTGATTTTTGGTTATATATTCAATCAATCGCTTCTCTAGTCGGGAATAATAGCCATGCCAATTTTCGATGATAAATTTGCCGGGCATTTCAAATGGTTTAAATCCTTGAACAAGTTCTTTGTATTTCTTTTCAATTGCCTTGTTGGATTTTTCTCGAAGCTTTTTGATTTCCATCACAATTCGATTAAGACCGGCCAATGCTTCCTTATGATTATAAAGGGAAAGGTTCCATTTTATATCGATATCTGATTTTTCGAAGATTTGCTCAATCATGGTTCGATAATCAGCAATAAATGATTCAAACACTTTGCTTAAACGTTCATTCTCATTTTCTGTAATTTTATCATGATTTAAAGCAAATTTCTCTTCAAAATTTCGAACAATAACATTTTTTTTATCAAAATAATAGCGTTTTAATTCTCTGAACAGTTCTGTTATAGCGGAATCCGTTCCAATAGATTTTTTGAACATTTCTTCTATTTCAGTATCATATTTATCAATCGATTCTTTGATGGTTTTTGCTCGGCCTCTGAACCATTCGAGATTCTTTTTCATGGCGGTTAGTTTCCTTTTTGTCAGTTCTTTTTCAACCGAATAAATTTCAGTATTCAAAAGATCCGATAAATGGGCCAATTGATCATCGATATTTCTTTTCATTTCCGAGGCTTTTTGTAATTTATCGCTATAATTATCCACGGTTTGTCGAATCATTTCAAGATTCTCATAAAATTTATCTTTTAACTCCTTAAACTGTTGGTTCTTCTGATTAATTTTGAAGGTTTCGATAAAATTATCGAACTTGGAATCGATTTCTATCCGGATTCGATTGTATTCCGAGATAATTGATTTGTATTCATTACTTGCATTGATGAAATTATTTTTTGAGGGAACTTCCATAATGTATTTCAAATTTTCGATAATATCATCGAATTTCTTTAGCTCCAATTCGAGTTCCTTCTTCAACTTGCGATTGAGATAGAAATCTTTTGAATAGAGTATAAGAGATTGCGTTTCTCCATGGAGTTCTCCACTAATTTTCGAGCGATCAATCATCTCTTTTAAATTGCTTTCAATCGAAGAGTTATCTAAATTAACAGATTTTGAAATTTCGGAAAAAGATATCACATAAGTATTTTGTTCTGATTGAATTCTATCGAGAATAAGGGTGAATAAATCGAATATCGTGTTCTTTTGTGTCTCTGCGATTTTTACCTTAAAAGTATCATAAAAGGTAAACCATTTCTCATTATAGATCAACAAAGAATCTGCAAGATTTGGTTTAGATAAGCGGACTTGGGTTTCGTGATTCTTAAGATTTTGATGAGTTGAATCAAGGAATTCGGTCAATTCTTTATAATTTTTAACGATCTCTTGATAAGCGACTTTTGGAACGAGTTTCTTTATGGCATCTTCAGTACTTTTTTGAGTCTCAAGAATCTTGGTTTGAAGCGATAAAATGGCGCGATCCACTTCATACTTGAAATCATCTGTTAATCTCGTTTCCAAATTCAGATTGATTTCTTTCCGCAAATAGTCCCGGATTTTTGGGAAAAATTCCGTGATTTCAATTTCCTTTTGATTCCACATTTCTTCAACATAGAGCCCCAAATAATGAACACGTCGATTATTTTTCATGAATGAATTAATTTCTTCACGAAACGCTTTGCTAAAAGTCATCAGTTCTTTGGAAATATTATTAATATCTTTTTCCAGGATATCAAGAGCCTCGGAATGATTTCTTGCGCTAATTTTTTCATTTATTGCTGCATTTACATACGCTACTTTTTCTATCATTTTCA
The DNA here is from genome assembly GCA_964623665.1 of uncultured archaeon. Taxonomy (GTDB): domain Archaea; phylum Asgardarchaeota; class Lokiarchaeia; order Sigyniarchaeales; family Promethearchaeaceae; genus CAZUTM01. The sequence goes on along the minus strand of CAZUTM010000091.1, from coordinate 10,054 downwards.
AATTTGTTTCTTCGATGGTTTTCAAGAACTCGTCGAATTTAGTAAAGCCGGTGAGTAAAAATTGGTAGAAAGTTTCAAACTCTGTTTTCTTTGAGGCCCATAGTGAGATGAGTTCCTTTCTTCGTTTTTTAATATCTTTATTATCGGTATTAATAGCATGAGAGATTTTACTGACAGAATTATCTCCTTGCTCAATTTGCTTGCCGATTCTTCGAATTAAATCTCTTATTTCATTGATTGACTCTATTTGCGCTTGTTTGTTTGCTTTTAGGTTTGTTGTATCCATCAGTGCATTATCCAGTAATCTAATATATTCATCTATTTCATTGGAGCTTTCTTTAATTGTGTTTTCAAGGATCTGGAGCTGATCTCGCTGATTTTTCAATTGTTTTATTTCATTTATTTTGATATTCAAAATGTAATGAATGTTTTGGAATTTCGATTGAAGACCATCGTAGATTTTTTTCCATTTTTGCTTTAATTCTTTCAGTTGAGGTTCAACGTTCAAATACACAAATTCTTTTGAGAAATTTTCGATATTCCTGTCATATAATGTTGCTTCAATTAATGTATTTTTTATAACAACATTCATTCGTTGTTCTGCGACTTGTTCTTGCTCAAATAGAAGGAGAGATTCGACTTCTTGCATGATGCGTTCATTTGTATTTTCTACTTGTCTAATAAAACCATGAATTTCATTTATAACTTCTCTTAAGCGTACTTTTTCACGATTGATCATTTCATATTTGATAGGTTTATCGGAGATAATGAATTTCTCATTGAATGATTGTCTTTTAAATACTCTGCCGGATAAAAATTTCTGTTCCATTATACCGGTAAAGAAATTTTCTTTAATCATATCATTCAACAATGATTCAATAAGTTCCATTTTTACATGCAGTTTTCTTGGTTTCTTATGATTAATCGTATTTTTTATATCGCTCAATGAGACAACCGTGCTTGTTCCGACAATATTCATAATTTTCCGCGCAATTGATTGATTAAAATCATCATATCTCATTAGAAAACGACGAAACAATGTTTCGTGATCAATAATCGAGAGTTTAAAATTATAATTATTTGAAATGAAATCGATTAATTCGTGTTCAACTTTCTTGAATCCTCCCCGAAGTTCTAATTCATTGATATTAACATTGGTTTGGGATTCTAAATTTTTGAATAAAATATCTTCGGCTTTTGAAATCACATTTTCCATTAATTGAGCATACAAGATGATAAGCCTTGCATAATCAATCAACGTTTCAAGATTCAATGAATCTTCTCCGGGTTTAAATTGCCGGAACTTTTCCAGAATATAACTGAACACACCCCCTCGATTATAATCATTAAACCATGAATAATTTTCAAGGGTATAAGCAACCCAAAATGTTTCTTTAATATCGGAGGCCGGCACTTTTTCTCCAATTTTAAAGCCTCCATCTGATCTCTGGTGGTGATTGTATGCAGTTAGTTCCTCTTGATCAATATCCTTGACTTTAAGGAATTTTTTGAGAAGTAAAACGAAACAATAATCATATGTCCCATAGGATTCCTTTCCTAAATTTGGGATCTTTTGCCGCTTGGCTTCTCCCTCGTCCCCGAGTAATAATAAGGATAGAACCGCAAAATAAAGAGACGAACTTCTGGGCTCGGTCATGCAAATATTACATGTTTTATCTGCACAGTGCTTAAATCCGTTTTTATCTTTTAAATTTAAGATATAATTTCTCATTTTAATTGGAATATCGACGATTTGCAAGGAATTGAAAAATTCTCCGAATTTATCGAGTCCTTTTAGTGTTGCCAACGCATAGAACGTTGAATGAACATCAGGATATTTGTTACCCGCACTTCCGCTCACACTATTTGGTTTGGATACAAAACCTACCGTTGAATTTGAATTAATAAAGCAATCTTTAATGAAAGAATACACAAAACTAATATCTATTTTGTCTAATTGTTTTAAATACCGAACGCAAACCACAAACCAAAATATCTCTTTCAAGGTTAAACTATCGTTTGCCCGGTTCTTAAGAGTTTTTAACCCATATGGAATAATATACTTTAATTGTTCTTCATAAAACAAGTGAAACCATGGGATCTCGTTAGATAAGCCAAATGGAAGCCATCTTTCGCTTTTGCGATAGGAAGCCAAGTAAAGCGGATTTTTAGAACCTCCGCTCTCGATTTCTTCTTTGATATTCGTGATTATGATTTTTTCTTCCATGAGTTTATCATGGAAATAGCCTTAGAAAAAACTTTGCGTTCCTTACGCACATTTCACAAAGGTTTCTTAAACAATGCAATAAAATAGCTTTCACCCAATTCTTTTCCAACATAGAAACGAATGAAGCAATCAGAATACTTCTCCAATCCTTCAATAGCAAAGCCTCTTGAGATTTTATATTTTTCGGTAAAATATTCCGGAATTTCGATCTTAAGAGGCGTAAAATGGTAATTTTCGATGATTTCTCTACAAACCATCTCGTTTTCTTGAATTGAGAGAGTACAAGTATTGTACATCAAAATGCCTTGAGGTTTTACATATTGAACGGCATATTTAAGCAGCATTTTTTGGTATTTCGCGGATTCTTCGATATGTTGAATGCCGAATTCAAACTCCAACTTTGGTCTTTTACCCAACGCAGAGCAAGGCGGGTCAAAGAGAACCAGATCTCCTTGTTCACATGCAAATTCTTTATTCTTTTCGAGATAATTACGTATATCTTCATTTATGATTTTAATATTTTTTAAATCCAAACGAGTGACCAAGGCTTCGATTGATTTCACACGTCTTGTTGATCTTTCTATTGCGGTGATGTCGGGATATTCCTTTTGTTGATTATAAATGATTTCGGACATGGCTGTAGTCTTATTGCCGGGGGCAGAACATAAATCAAATATTTTCATTCCAGGTTTGTATAACTTCATTAAATTATAAACTGCGAATAAAGGAATTAAAGAATGGTCCGTATAATATCCAGATTCCCAAAGATTTGGTTGAAAATTTCTAAATTTTGGGGTTTTATACAAAGAATTTGTTGTAATAACACAAATTCCATCGATATCGGAGCGAATATAGATTGCGTCTGCTTGACTGATTCCTTCTCCCACAATCATCCCATCATTCAAATTAACCAAAGAGACTAAATCGCCCTTTTTGACTTTTCCTTCGGGATGTTTTACGCCGGGGAAAAATAAATCTGCACCTTTCATAATCGATTCTGCAGCATACCGGTCAACCAAGATTCGTTTTGGATGTTCCTTCAGTTCAAATGGACCCTCGATATTCATTATTAGAGTATTTGGTAAAAGCCCTTTTCTAATTTCAACCTCAGAATTGTGAGATCGGATTAACTCTAATAACTCATCGGAAGAAATTTTAGCGGGATTGACTCTTAGGGTAAAGATACGCTCCGGCTGTTTTACATAATTGAAGAATTCATCAATTACATTAGAATCAGTAAAAATCGGTTTTAGAACCATTGTTCTGATTTCTTCCTCAAACTTTAAATTTTTCTCTTTTTTTTTCTCTCGAAAAGAAGAAGGTTCAGCCATTAGCAATTAAGAAAAGAAGCGAAAGAAAAAAAAGATATCTAAAAATCAGAGATTTATATGAATTTGATTAGAAGGTTTTTCTGAGAATATCCATGATACTCCATTTTGAAATTTTTCCCGTGATTATGAACATTCCAATTACGGAGACCAAAATACATGCACCGAATGTCCTTCCGAGGGTTGCAAGACTGATTGTAAAGATAACCGGCATTTCCGTGAACATTCCAATTTGATACATCAAGACATATGCAATAAAAGACCCGATAATCGTGCCCAATCCGCCGGAAGCAAGAACAATGGTTAACGATTCCGCTACGAATAAAGAACGGATTTCATGAGTCTTCATTCCCATAGCCCGTAATATCCCGATTTCAAACATTCTTTCCAGCAGAGTTGAATACATCGTTGAAATTAAACCGAACAAACTGATGATTATTGCAGCAAACAATACGACCTCTAAAATATCGTTAACGGTTTGGTCTCGGGATTGTACGAATCTGATGAGGTTGATGGCTTGTGTTACCTTGTATTTATATTTCTCCGAAAAGAAATTTTGGAGGTATTCTTGCGTTTCTTTAATCGTTTGATCATCATCACGGGTCAACTTGATAAGGATTTTATCCACTGGAGTCTCTAAATTTTCAGGATCGCCCCAATTCATGAATTTACAATAATTCTCCATGCTAATTAAGACTCCACCTTGCCAAATTTGGGAGGAACTTGATCGAAAATTCCAAAATCCCGGGATTCCTCGGGAAATCCCAACCACCTTAAACAAAGTGATATTTGAGAAGGTTGTGTTTGTAGTTTTATCGAATTGCTGGAAGGTTACTCGAATGTATTGTCCTAATTCGGTGATTCCGAAATAATCAGCGAGATTTTTAGCAATAATGGCCGAATTAGGCTCGGTAAATACCTTGTTGAAAGAATCCATGTTGCTTCCCGACAAATCATCCCATGAAATCAACCTTTGGTCGATAGCATTTAGATAATCCGGTGTGATTGCACATACACCAACTTCAGTGCTATGGAAGTTTGCAATATCCCCGCCATAAGTTCGATATTTCGATATCGACCCAAAGATATCTTCTTGAGTAAACGAGCTGAAGTCGATTCCTTCTTCCCCGATAGACAAAAGGCTTAGAATACGCGTAGAATCAAAGGAATTGTAGACTGCCGGACCCGCATATCTGATTCCTCGAACCTCTTGCAGATCCTTCAACATTTGGAAATTGACGGAGTTTCCTTGTTCTGGAGAGCCATTATTAATTATAACCAAGTCGGCCCCATATTGGAATTTCATCGTGGAAGCCACGTTTGCAGATCTCATCTGGAGAAATGTGGACACGAAGAATATTAATGAAAAGGTCAACGCAAACATAACTGCATTTCCGGTATTTCTTCTTCGATGTCTTGTGAGACTGATTTGATATACGGGGAAATATTTTGTAATAAACGGTTTGAAAAATTGGGCAATAAGAAGTTCCAAAACTGGCACCAATCCGATACACGCGAAGACTAATCCAATCAATACAGCAAGCAGAAGACCAACGAACAATGAAACAATCAAAACCATCGAGCCTTGAGCGATAATTCTGGGGAGGAAAATGAAAATAATCAAACCCGATGTTGAAATTCCAGTTCCGATCCATACTAATTTTGAATTGGCACTGCCTTCTTTAACGATTGCATAATCGTTTGTCTGATGACTCCGACCCGGATCGATGGCGTTAGCCAATTGAAACTTTCCTGCTTTAAATGCGGGAATTATAGATATTCCGGTTGAGATTCCAACTCCAACCAATAGGGATTGAAGAATCGTCGGAGGTAAAATTATAAAATTCATTATAATATTCCATTTCAAGATTTGATAAAGATAGAATCTTAGAATGACCGGAGTTAAAAACGCACCGAGCGTAGTTCCGATGATCGTAGCGATTAAGCTCATTAAAAATCCTTGGACCACAACCATTTTAATGGTAAAGGAACGTCTTGACCCTACAACACGCATCACGCCGAATTCTCGGATTCTTTCTTCAATAGATGTTGAAAGAACAGAATTAATCAGGATTCCGGCAATCAACATGGTTAGGAACGTTAAGAACCAGAACATCGTGGTCATGCTCATTGTGATGTACTCGGAAAAGTTTAATTGCTCCATTTTTGGTAAACGAATCATGTATTCGAATCCAATTTCTTCTTGAATTTTCTCACCGATCGCCCGGATTTGTCTTCTGGTATTATCAATATTTCTTGAATCATAAATATAATCCCGATTTTTCAGAGTCGCCAAGACATAATTGACTTTTCCGGGTTCCTCCAAAAAATCTTGAGCATATTGTAAATCTGTGATGATCAATGAAGATTCTGCGATTGTAAATCGAGTTTCTTGTTCAACTATTGCGTCTATAATAAGAACATCTTGACGGTTAACGTATTTGATGGTGATATTATCTCCCACGGTTTTATTGAGAAATGTAGCCATTCCTTTTAAAATAATGCAATGTCCGAATGGAATCGGCCCTAAGAATTGCTCGCCAGTTCTTTGTAAATTGGCATCCAAGACCCACAAGTATCCTAATTTATTTGATTTCGCTTCAAGGGTAGAATTTAGGCCGTAGAACATGACTTGCGAGAAGTTTAACTGCCCAGATTTTGGATCAATCCGTTGCGCTTGTATTAACATGAAAAGCCTCGGAAAGAAAAAATCAATTTCCGGGACCTGAGTAATGAGTTTATCCGGAATAATGGATTGATCAAAAAACGGGTCAAAGGTTAAATCAGTCGAAAGTTCTTTTGTGAAGATAATATCTGCACTTCCAACTTCTTGAGTTGCTTGATCTAAATATGAAGCCGATAAAGAATCATTTAGAACGCCGATTGCGGTTAATAATATAATCGAGATACAAATGCCACCGATTCCAAATGACACTTTGGCTTTTTGTTTTTTCATATCTTCCCATGCATATTTAAGGAAATTCATTGTGTTGTAGCCTCCCTTTTTATTGGTATAGATTTCAAGTATTCTGGATGTTCTTTAAGAGCATCAACGGAGTAATGCCCATCATCCATCAATTCCATAGATTTCTTATAATCATTGGGTAATACGATCTTGTGTTTTTTACATTCAGATTTTCCCGGCATATCGAAAAGATAGTATTTCTCGCAGAATGGACATTCTTTTGCAATATAAATTGCATCTTTTCCACAACTCGGGCAGTAGATGTCAAATTTTGTTGATGAAAACCATTTTTTGCACGATTTACATGTAAGTTTCATTGGAATCATTGTTTCAACCTTTTTATCTAATGAATCAAGAACATCAATGATATGTTGTCTCCGACTTGCCTTATTGCGCTGTCGTTCTTCGATTTTGGAGAATAATCCAACAGCAAAAATACTATTCGGATTTCTTGCTTTTACCTTCTTCGCGTAGATATTTAACGCAATCAATGAGGCAAAAGAGATGCCCGCTATTAATAGCCCGACCCACCATGGAGTACGGTTATCAATAATTACCACAAGTTTCTTTGTGACTCGATTTCCTTCCATATCGTACGCAACCACCGCAATTTCGATATTTGCAAGATCCTCAAAATTCTTGCTATTGAAATCGAATTGGATTATCGAGCTGTTTTGTTTGTATTCAACGGGGAGTCCATCAACATATAATTCTATTCGGCTTGAATTCAATGCAACATTGTCGGTAACACTTATTTGAACGTTCATTTTTCCGGACACCTTTTGGTTCTCTATTAAATTTAAAAACACGACAGATGGTGGAATATAATCCTTTGTGGTGTTCAGATTTAATGAAATATTCTTAAGGTAGAGCCCCGATTGCGAAATGTAGCCGTTAGCTGGGATATTATCCGTGATGAAATTAAAGCGGATCATGATGGTTTGTCGTTTATATTGGTTTAACTTAAGCGCGAATTGTTGATAATCGGTGACGGTGGCGGTTAAAGTGCTCACGTTTCTCCATGTTTTTCCGAGATCGTTTGAGATGAATATCATAAATGAATCACCCGGGGAGTTCAGAATTAATTTGTAATTGAACCATAAGAAGACTTCAAGGGTTTCGTTGATATAAACGGGTTTCAAGGTTAAAGTCGCATTCCAATTCGATCCATACCCGCCGTATAACAACGCACCGCAATACCATTCGGATTCGTTGAGCAATGTATCATATATTCGAGCTCGATGCCATTGATTATCTCCCGATTGCCAAATGGAAGGTTGTATAGGGTTCGGAATGCCTCCGATATAAACATCATCTTCGGTTAAGGTTTTAACCAGGGGATATTTGAGCGTTGAGGGATTTTCAAATGTAATATTGAATACATTATATGCAGTCGAATTGTAATATTTGCCATCGAAAGCATGGAATCTATAGGTCAAATTTTTAAATTCGGCTAAGGATACCTTCACAGAATAATAAATACCAAAATATTTTTCCAGAGAAATATTCTTCCGAATGGCATCCCATTTCCCATAGATATTTTCCATGGAGTAATTCTTTCCATCGATTTCAAGCATAACGAATTGCGGTGCAATACCATCCGGGTCGCTTACCATAACTCGAAATTCATAAATGTCAAATTTAGTTTGTGATTTCGTAGCATTTTGAATATAGTTCAAAGTGCCGCCGATTCCGGTAGGTCTTTCGAGATACGGTCGAAAATTGTTGGTAGTAGTGATATTTTCGACTCTGAAGTAATCGACCATTATGCCGGATCGATAATTCAGTGATGTTCCGGAAAATATCGCATTGAATCTAATTTGAACGTATGTATTGTTGTACGGCGTTAAATCAATCGTTAATTCTCTCCAGCCGAATTCCTCAGAGCTGTGACTCGCGATCGTAATTACGTTTGTTCGATTCGAAATAATTTGTATATTTAAAACGCTACCCAATCCGACAGATACCCGATATCCGAATTTCGCTTTCAAATTAGGACTTTGGGTGGAATTTACAAAGAACGTTGGACTTTCCATATTATATTCGCCAATTAAACCGCTGTAATCGTAATAAGGGGTATTATCCGACTTAATGATAGGGCTATGAAGCATGGCACCGGAAAGGGAGAGCCCACAATAGAGTGCATACCAATTATTCGGGAATATCAATTGTTCTCGACTCTCTATCAATGAACTTATAGATAGTTGCTCCCATCCGGCAGTTAAATTGCCTAATCCCATTCCTAACGGATCCTCTATGACTGCGCTATCAAGAATCCAATAGGTGTTTTGAGATGGCCAATCCGAAAAATCTGTGAAATAGGGCGCGTTCCTCATATTACTTATCGAGGAAATCACTACAGAAAGATTATTTGATGGGAATCTTACATATTTTCCACCCGACATCGTTGCAAAATAATAGGAAACATTACCGGTACTATTGAATTTCAGAGTTACCTCGAATAATGCGCCATTTGTATAATTGGAATCAAATGCATCAATCTGACTCATCGAGATATTCATTGCAGTAGCGTTCGTCACCAAATATACAAGCTGCGGAGGCATGTTCTGAGGATGGGAATAATTGATTTGAAATGTGTACTCATCCAAAACATCAAATCGGCTTGAACTTACAAACAATGAATCGTTAGATAACACCGGATCCATTGAAATATCGAGTTCTGTAATATTCAAGGATAGATTGCCTTGGCCAAAGACCGCTTTTGCAACTACCCAATATTCTCGAGTCTCATTCGTTGGGCAATATATAAACGATTCGTTTGCAATTCCCGATTCGGTGCTTGATTTTAATAGAACAGGCTCACCGTTAGAATCACTTATATTATGGAAAAGGAATAAATCAGCATCAAATCCTATTTGGCTCGAATTAATTGAGATTTGATAATATTTATTTTTCTCCAGAATCACCTTTCGCGCAATCGCATGGTCTCGCGTAACATTGATATTGCTTGCGGCAATTGGAAGGGTTATGGTGCTGTTCACTACAAAGGTTGTTTTTAATAGCTCCAAAGCGGATTTTGGATTCGCGATACCGTATCCTTCATGCAAATCCTTTCCTATTCGATTAATGGAAGGAGAATTGTTTGCTTCGTTATAGCCGGTAATGGGATTATCTTCTCTGAGTTGATTTGTTTCAGTTGCGGTGGCTAACAGCGCGGCTTTCAAAGTCAATGCTAATGATTCAGATATCTGGAACTGACTCCAATTTCCAAACGCATCGAAAAGGGTTTGGTAGACTCCCGAAATAATTACTGCAGAAACTGAGGTTCCGATGATAAAGGAAGTATCATTAGCGATTTGCTCGGTGCCAATTGAACCGTTTGGTTCCACAGCGTTTGCGTCGTACGTTTGTATCATTCTCCTTCCGGCTAAATAACTTCCGCCGGGACCGAGAATATCCGGTTTAACTATGCCCTCTTTTATAATCTTTCCTTCAGAAGTATAGTAAGTTAATTGATTTGTATCGCTGACCGCGCCTACGACCAAGGCTTTGGAATTCATTGCTAAATTGTTC